>CAZYSW010000338.1:0-6715 GCA_964650105.1 uncultured Nannocystaceae bacterium | reverse complement strand
CCGTCGGCGATCGTGCTGTGTGCCGCGGGCGCCGAGGCGGCCGACCTCATGGCGCAGCTTCGGCGCGATCCCAAGGGGAACGCCGTACCGGTCGCCCTGTGCGGCAAGCTCGGCGGCTCGATCCGCGATCTGGCCGACGTGCTGGACCTGGGCGCCGACCACTTCCTCGAGGATCCGGTCACCGACGAGCAACTCGCCTCGGCGCTGGCGACCCTGGCCGGTCCGCCCGCCGAGCCCGACGACGAACCCGAACCGGCCGACGAGGCCGTCGAGGAGGATTGGCACGCGCGGACGGAGGTCCTCGAAGAGACCGCGCAGGGGCTCGTCGATGCCCGCGCCCATCGGCTCGGGCGCTCGCTGGAGGATCGCCGCCTCGACCCCGTCATCGGACAGCTCCATCGCACCCTCGATCTCCTGGAGGAACGCCTGCGCGCCCGCGATCGCGAGCGTCGGGCGGGCGACTCGGCCGACGATCTCGAGCTTTCGCTCTTGGGCCTCGAGCCGGTGCCCGGGCTCGAAGGATCGGAGGACATCGTCGACCCCGCCGACTCCCAGGACGGGCTTCCGGTGATGCGGCTGCGCCCCCTCGATCCGGCCGTCGAGCCCCTCGCGGGTTCGCCGGCCGCCAATCGCCCCGGCGAGCACCGGGGACCGCGAGAGTCCACCGTCCTGCTCGAGGAGCCCCGACACTTCCCCGGCGCGGAGGGGACGGCCTCGCGCACGCGATACGACGGGCTCGCGATTTCGGCCGGTCTGGCCTTCGACGCGGAGCACGACGCCTCGTCCTCGCGGCTCGTCCACGATCGCCCGCGCCGGGCCGTGCCACTGCCGGTCGATCGCGAAGGGTCGCTGACCACCGTGGAGGTCCCTCGGCTCCTCTGGAAGCTGAACCGGGCCCACGTCACCGGTCGTCTCACGCTCACCCGCGGCCGCGTCGAGAAGCGCCTGTGGTTCGACGCGGGACACATCGTGTTCGCGCGCAGCAACCTGGGATCCGACCGCCTCGTCGACGGGCTGCTCCGCCGAGGCCTCTTGACCCGCAGCCAGTACGAGACCGCGCGCAGGCTCGCGGTCAAGGAGCCCCGGCGCGTCGGACAGCTCCTGGTCGAGGCCGGTTTCCTCAAGTCGGGCGAGCTGCCCCGGGTTCTCCGCGACCACCTGATGCGCGTCGTCGACTCGACCTTTCCCTGGAACGAAGGGACGTGGTCGCTCGACCCCGACGACGCATGTCACGAGTCGGTCCTC
Source organism: uncultured Nannocystaceae bacterium (assembly GCA_964650105.1). GTDB lineage: Bacteria > Myxococcota_A > Polyangia > Nannocystales > Nannocystaceae > CAZYSW01. Next base: position 5,470 of record CAZYSW010000338.1, on the reverse strand, counting down.
CTCGACACGCCCACGCCGCGGGTGATCGTCGAGGGCATCCGCAATCGCATGGAGGCGCCCCAGCTCTGGGCGCTCCTGGGCGGGCCGCGTCAGTACCCGCGGTTACGCCCCGAGGCCGCCGAGCGCCGCGAGCTGCTCGCCGAGGAGCTCGTCATGTCGCCGGCCGAGGAGGCCTGGCTCGACCGCCTCGACGGGCGTCACAGTTTGGAGACGCTCTCGGCCGAGACCACCGACGAGCTCGAGGTGCTGGCCATCGTCTACGGGCTGCACGTGCTCGACCTGGTCGACCTGGTCGGTGAGCCCGAGCCCCAGCCCCCCGCGGCGCAGGACCCCGCCGAGGTCGATCGCGTGCGCATCGAGGAGCGCCTGCGCCTGGCTCGCGAAGCCGATTACTTCGTCCTCTTGGGCCTCGACCGCGACGCCGGGCGGGTCGACGTCCGTCGGGCGTACGCCGAGCTGCGCGCGACGTTCGACGACGAGGCTCTCGAGCCGTCTCTCCGCGAATCGATGCGCGACGCCCTGACCGAGTTGCGCGAGGCCCTGGCCGAGGCCGCCCACATCCTGTCCGACGACGCGCTGCGCAACGCCTACCTGGCCCACCTCGGAGATCCCTGATGCTGCGCGCCGCATTCATGGGCTCGCCGGACTTCGCGATTCCGAGCCTGGAGGCCGTGGCGCGAACCTGCAATCTCGTGCTGGTGGTGTGCCAGCCCGATCGCCCCGCCGGGCGCGGGCGCAAGCTGACGCCGCCGCCGGTCAAGGCGGCAGCCGAGCGTTTGGGCGTTCCCGTCGTTCAACCGGCGAAGATGAAGGACGGCTCGCTGGCGTCGAAGCTGCGCGAGCTGGAGATCGACCTCGTCGTGGTGGTCGCCTTTGGTCGCATCCTTCCCCCCGAGGTGCTCACGGCTCCCCGTTACGGGTGCATCAACGTGCACGCCTCGGTGTTGCCGCGCTGGCGCGGTGCCGCCCCGGTCCAGCGCGCGATCCTGGCCGGAGATCGCGAGACGGGGGTCAGCATCATGGCCATGGACGAGGGACTCGACACGGGCCAGGTGCACCGCGTCGCGCGGACGGTGATCGGCCCCGAAGAGACCAGCGGCGAGCTGTTCGCGCGCCTCGCCGTCCTCGGCGCCCAGACCCTCGAGTCGTTCTTGCAGGAGTTCCCCGACGTGCCCCCGCCGGTACCCCAGCCGTCAGAGGGGGTCACCTACGCGCCGCCATTGCGAAAAGACGAGGCTCCGGTCGACTGGCATCGCCCCTGCAAGCACGTGATCGACCACGTGCGCGGCATGGATCCCTGGCCGGTCGCGTGCACTCGCCGGGGCGACGACGTGCTCAGGTTGTATCGGGCCCGACCCTCGTCGCGCGAGCGCGGCGCGAACCCACCCGGAACGGTGATCGCCGTCGATTCGGCGGGCTTGCACGTCGCGTGCCTCGACGGCGTGGTGGCGATCGCGGAGATCCAGCCAGCCGGGAAGCGGCGCATGCCCGCCGTCGCATACGCCAGCGGAAAACCGTTCGGCACCGCCGAGCGCCTGCAGTAGCCCTCGCGCGCGATCGCATCGCGCCCGCGTTTGCGCGAACCGTTCCACCTTCGGGCCCGCGCTCGACAACCATAGGATCGACGCGGTGTTGCGGTGCATGGGGGACGATCGGCCTCACGGCGGTCACCGACCGGCACGTGGCGACGATCACCGAGGCGTCTGCGCGATCGTTCGTGCCCGACTCGCGCCGGGGTGCGATCCGTTTTTCGCGGCGCTTCCCACTTCTCGCGCGCCACGACCTTGTCTATCCTGCCATCTCCAGGGTGCCCTGGGGTGGTTTGGTCTGGTGGGAAATGGTGGCGAGCGGTTGAAGCGCGAGGACTTCGGGAGATACGGACCATGCAGGTGGCGACAGCAGACGTCGAGAGGCGACGTCATCCGAGAACGATCAGTCATACCACGGCGGTGGTGAAGACCAGGTCTTCGCTGCACCACTACGTGGTGAGCAACCTTTCCGTCAGCGGTGCGCTGCTCGTCGACGGACCGGTGCTCGCGGAGCGGACCCTGGTCGAGGTCATCCTCCAGCTCCCGCTGTATCCGGAGGTCCGCGTCCCGGCCCGCGTCGTGCGCTGCGAGACCACGCTCGACGGTGCCGAGATCGGCGTCGAGTTCAACCACCAGACCGACACCACCGAGGACCACATCCAGGCCGCGCTTCTGTCCGAGCTCGAACGCTCGCAGACCCACGGCATCGTCATCCACGACTAGCAGGGCCTCGGAAGCGGGCACGCGACTCGGCGAGCCGTTCACGACCACGTGTCGGCGATCTCGGCCTCCACCACCACCGGGACCGACGGGATCACCGAGCTCATGCAGCGCTCCATGGTTTGCACGACGATGGCCCGCGCCGCCTCGGCCCGCGCCTCGGGGACCTCGGCGATGTACTCGTCATGCACGCACAGCACCCCCTGTCCGCCCAGCGCCGACAGCCGCGGCCGAAGCTCGACCATCGCGAGCTTGAACCCGTCCGCCGCCGTCCCCTGCACGGGGACGTTGAGCGCGGCGCTGAAGCTGAAGGCGCCCGCCTCGAACCGCTTGCGACGTCCCAGGGCGGTGCGCACCGTGATCGGGCGGCGCGGTCGGCCGAGCTGCGCCACCTTGCGGTGCCACGCTGCGATGCCCGGGTAGGTCTCGAGGAACGCTTCCTTGGCGCGTTTGGCCTCCTGGTCGTCGAGCTCCAACCCGTAGCTGTCGTGCGCATAGCTACGAAACCGGTCGGGTCCCATCCCGAACAGAAACCCGAAGTTGACCGCCTTGGCCAGCTTGCGCTCTCGCTCGGTCACCGCCGCCTCCGGCTTGCCCGTCAACGTCGCGGCGGTGGCCCGATGAGGATCTCGACCCTCCCGGAACACCCGGCGCAGCGCGTCGCACGGAGCCAGGTGAGCCGCCACCCGAAGCTCGATCTGCGCGTAGTCGGCGATGACCAGCTTGTGGCCCGTACGGGCCCGAAAACAGCTTCTCAGCCCCGGGGCGACGTGCTCGCTCGGCACCTGCTGAAGGTTCGGATCGGTGCACGCGAAGCGCCCGGAGTCCGCAGCCAGCGGGTGTAGGAGTGGATGGATGCGATCGTCGCGGATGAACTCCCGCGGCCAGTAGGCGTACGTCGACAAGAGCTTGTCGAGCCGCGCGATGCGATCGGGTTCGGTGGCGGTGGCACGCTCGGTGCTCCAGCCGTCGGCGATGCGCTGAAACGCCGCCGCGTCGACGCCGATCCCCGCCAACTCCATCGCCACCACCGCGGGCACCAGCCGGCACTCGAGCTGGTAGGCGCGGATCAGGTCGCGTCGCCGCAGCATGGGGGTCAGCCCTTCCATCACCGCCAGCGCGGCGTCGGCCCGGGTGGCGGCCGCGGCATCGACCCCGGTCGCGAACAACCCCGACTCCAGCCGATGGTGCAGCACGCGGCCGAGCGCGTCGTCGAGCCCCGGGAGCTCCCGCCCGCGCCTGCGGCCCTCGGCCAGCAGCGTGGCCGCGGTGCGAATGCAGCCCACGCGACCCGGCGTCCAGTCGGCGATCCCTTCGGCCGCGGCGCGACGCGCCAGACGGTGGCATGCTGCGTGCGCATCGGGGAACACCAGGTACGGCCCGTCCGGATCGCCGAGCAGGCGCCACAACGGGGCAACCCCGATCGCGCCCAGCTCCACCGCGAACGCGCGGGGGCCTTCGCGCGCGTCCCGAGTCGCGAGCACCACGCGGGTGATCGTTCCCCGGCGCCGATCCCCCTGATCGGGATCCACGTCACGCCCGGACTCTCCGGTGACCTCCAGCGCGATCCCGATCGCCGGCAGCCCGGCGAGCCGCCGGCACAACACGTCCAGCTCCGCTGCATCGGCCACGTGGGCGAGCGGCGGGGTTGGCCAGGGGGGGAGGTCCCCGTCCGGGACTGGGCGCACGGCCGTGGAAGTCTAGCGGCTCCGACGGCAGGGTCCGCCTGGAACGCTGTTCTGAATCCCCTGTTCCTGCAGAATCGCCAGTTCTGGTAGGAATGGCAGCGATGCAGCGGCGGGTGTCGACGAAGTGGGTCCTGGTCCTCGGGCTGGTGTGGGGTTACACGGGCACGAACGACGAAGCGAAAGGCGAGGACGGGTCGCCGTCCACCAGCGGCGATTCGACCGACGACGGCCACAGCTCCTCGCCGGGTGATTCGGCCGATCCGTCCGACGACGCGACCTCCAACGACACCGGCGGATCGTCGGGCGCCGAGGACGACGACGCGGATGACAGCGTCGGCTTCGTGGCGCCGCCCGACAGCGGCACCGGCGAGTGTGACCCCAAGGAGCAAGACTGTCCCAAAGGCGAGAAGTGCACGGCGTGGGCCAACGACGGCGGCACGTTCTGGAACGCGACCCGGTGCGTGCCGGAGACCGGTACGGGGGTCACGGGCGACTCCTGCACGGTCGAAGGTGGCGGCGTGAGCGGGATCGACGACTGCGCCAAGGGGCACATCTGCATGAACACCGACCAGGAGGGGATCGGCACCTGCATCCAGTTCTGCCAGGGCCAAAACGAGGACTGTGCTCCCGGTCAGGTGTGTGCCATCTACAACGATGGCGTCCTCCCCATCTGCCTGGTCGGCTGCGATCCGCTCCTGCAGAACTGCCCCCCTGGTCAGGCCTGCATCGACACGCCCAACCAGTCCTTCATCTGCTTCTCGGACGCCTCGGGAGAGGCCGGTGCCGACGGTGACCCGTGCCCGCCGCAGCACGGCGAGAATAGCTGCGACCCCGGCATGTGGTGCGGTCCCGGCAGCGCCGGCTGCGTCGACGTCAACTGTTGCACCCCGTACTGCGACCTCGGTGACCCGAAGTGCACCCCGCCCGACGAATGCGTCAGCTTCTTCGACGAAGGCAACGCTCCCCCGGGCTTCGAGAACGTCGGCGTCTGCGTCATCCCCTGACCTCGAGCCGCCGGGGCTTTGTACTCCGGCGCCGATTCCGATCTCCGGTTCCGGGCTCCGGGTTCCGGCTCCGGGTTCCGGCTCTGGTTCACGTGCCGGTTGCGGTCGCGGGCTCCAACTCCAGCCCCGATCTCCGGTTGCAGCTCCTGCTCCGAGGTCGCCGGCGTGCCTCGACGTCGCCGCGGCGTTCGGCTACGTCCGAAGCGAACGCCTCGCGGACGTGCGCGACCGCTTCGATCCCCTCGCGGCCATCCTGTACGAGCGACCCAAAACGGCGAGCGATCCCGGCGCCAAATTTTGGCTCGGGGTTCCGGAGCCTAAAGCCAAAGCTGGAGCCTGGACCCGGAACAGAAGGGATGAAGTGGCCGGGAGAGCTCGGTACGGCGGTGCTGACGGAGGAGACCGACGTGCGGGGTCTGCTCGGGCGGGCTCGATGCGGGAGCCTGCTCGGGAGTGGACGTCAGGGGGTCTAGACCTGAATCTAGCGCGAAAAAAGCCCGGGATCGGGAATTCACCTGAAGAGCCCAGT
>CAZYSW010000337.1:0-6722 GCA_964650105.1 uncultured Nannocystaceae bacterium | reverse complement strand
TGGCGCGACCAGCCCAACGAGGTGGTCAAGGTCAGGCGGATCGACGGTGAAACGGGCGCGACGCTCGGGGAGGTCGAGGTCCCCGACTGGCAGGGCAACTGGGGACACGGCACCTACGGGGGAGCCGCGGACGCGGATGGTGCCTTCTGGGGGCTCGGCACGCTGGGGACGCTGATCCGCGTCGACCGGGACACGCTGGAGGTCTCGCGCTGGGACAATCCCGACAACCACGTGGTGTACGGCATCGCCCTGGACGAGCACGGCGACCCGTGGCTGGCCGGGTGGGGTGGCAAGATCTGGTGGTTCGATCGCACCACCGAGCAGTTCAACGACATGGGTGACACCTCGGGCGGCCCGAGCCGAATGCGCGGGCTGGCGATCGACAAGAACGGCCACGCATGGCTGGCCGGAAACAATCCTTGCGGTTTGGTTCGATACGACACCGTGGGGCACCAGCTCCTCGATGGCCACATCGACCTCCCCGGCTGCCAAGAACCGGTCGGCGTCAGCATCGACGCCGACGGTTTCGTGTGGGTCGTCGATCGTGGGGCCAGCCTCGCCTACAAGGTGGACCCTTCGGACTACACGTCGATCGTGACCGTTCAGGGCCTGGTCTCTCCCTACACGTATTCCGACATGACCGGCGCAGGATTGGATCTCGTGATCAATCCGCCGGCGGGCTGAAGAACCTGGGGACGATGTCGTCGTCCTCCCGCGAGCTCGGTTCGGGCTCGCGCCCCCCCGCATGCAAGGAGGCACCACATACTCGCAGACTCGACCTTCCCATGGTCGGGTCACGATCCCGCCCGGCGTGCCGCAGGCCATCATCGACGACGACGCACCACGCCCCCGACATCACCCGACGAGCCCCCTTCCCCCTGGAACCACCATCGGCCGCTACGTGGTCCAGCGTCCGCTGGGGCGAGGTGGCATGGGGGTCGTCTACGGGGGCATCGATCCCGAGCTCGGTCGACGGGTCGCGATCAAGCTGGTGCGCTGGAGCCATGGGGAGGGACCCGGCCGCTACACGACGCGTCTCAGGCGAGAGGCGCTGGCCCTCGCTCGCCTGTCCCACCCCAACATCGTCGCGCTGTACGACATCGGCAGTGCCCCCCGCGGGGTGTTCATGGCCATGGAGTTTCTGCGCGGCCAAAACCTGCGACGCTGGCTGCGGACCGGACCGAGGAGCCATCGCGAGATCCTCAGGGTCATGCTCGAGGCGGGTCGCGGACTGTCGGCGGCACACGCGGCGGGCATCGTGCACCGCGACCTGAAACCCACCAACGTGATGGTGTGCGACGACGGTCGCGTGAAGGTCCTCGATTTCGGTTTGGCGCGCGGTACCCCCCGCAGCGACCCGTGGCTCGAAGAAGCGGACGACTCCCTGCTGTGCCGCAAACTGACGCGCGCCGACGTCGTGGTGGGCACGGCGGGCTACATGGCGCCCGAGCAACTCCTCGGCGGAGACGTCGGACCGTGGAGCGACCAGTTCTCCTTTTGCGTCACGTTGTTCGAGGCGCTGTACGGGCATCGGCCCTACCCCGGGCGCAATCCCGTCGAAGCGGCGCGCGCGTTCCACGACAAGCAGCTCGTCGAGCCGTCGAGGCGTCATCGACGACACGTTCCACCGCGGCTGCATCAGGCGGTGATGCGCGGCCTGAGCCTCGATCCCGCGGATCGGTTCCCCGACATGGACGCGCTCCTCGAGGTGATCGAGCACAGCCTGCAACGGCGATGGCGTACCGTCGCCGGCGTGGCTGCCCTCATCTCGACCGCATGGCTGTCGGCGATCCTCACCTTGTGGATCACCCGAGACAATCCCACCGGCGCGGCCGCGATGTGCATCGATCGCACGGCCCTCGAGGCCCCCGCCCATCGCCCGGATCGTTGAAGGTGCGTGGGCTCACGTGCTCTGTGCGGGCGGGCGACGAGCCCCCCTCGATCGCAAGCTGGCCACGTATGCGGTGTGGGCGGGTACGGCGGCTCCGATCGGCTGGTGGCACGCGCACCTCCCCACCCGCTTCGCGTGGTTCATGGAAGGCGACCTGATCACCGGGGTCCCCCCGTGGGGCGGCACGGCGGCGCTGCTGGCCGAGGTGCCCGTCTGGGCGGCGTTCGGGGCTCGACGCCTCGACGGGTGGCGTCGCGGCCGCCCCAACCCCATGGTTCCGCCCCAACCCCCCCAGCTCGCCGCGCAGCTCGGGTCGTCGAGGTCGCCACCGTGACGTTCGATCCACTGCAGCCGCTCTTGGACCGCCGAGGCATCGTCCTGCTCGACGGTGGCCTGGCCACCGAGCTCGAGCGTCGGGGGGCCGATCTCGCGGATCCGCTGTGGTCGGGGCGGGTGTTGCTCGAAGAGCCCGAGCTCGTCGTCGCCGTGCACGACGCATACCTGGAAGCAGGCGCCGACGTGCTGACCACGGCCACCTACCAGGTGACCTTCGAAGGACTCGAACGCCGCGGCCTCGATCGCGCGAGCGCGGGCGCGGTGATGCAACGCGCGGTCGATCTCGCGGGAGCTTCGGTGGAGCGATTCGTGACTCGATGTCCGCCGGGTGACGGCCTTCGCCCTCTGGTCGCGGCATCCATGGGTCCCTACGGCGCCTTTCTCGTCGATGGCTCGGAGTATCGGGGAGATTACGACCTGGACGCCCGCGCTCTGGCCGATTTCCACCGCCCTCGCGCCCAGCGACTCGCGGCGAGCGGAGCCGACCTCCTCGCGTTCGAGACGATTCCCTGCCTACCCGAAGCCGAGGCGCTGGCCATCGTTCTCGAAGAGCTGCCCGACGCGCGGGCATGGGTCGCCTTTTCCTGCCGCGACGAGCGACACGTCAGCAGCGGTGCGGACCTCGCGGATGCGATTTCGATCGTCGAAGGGCTCGAGCAGGTCGTCGCGGTCGGCGTGAACTGTGTGCATCCCGATCACGTGCTTCCGCTCCTGGAGCAGGCTCGTCGGGTGACCATCAAACCGCTCGTGGCGTACCCGAACTCGGGCGAGCGCTACCCCGGCGACGGGGGATGGGTCGGCTGCCCGACCTCGCCTGACGCGCTCGTCGAGCACGCCGTGCGCTGGGTCGAGGTGGGCGCTCGATTGCTCGGAGGATGCTGCCGCACCGGCCCCGAACACGTCGCCGCGCTCGCGGCGGCACGCGCGACCGAGGTGCTCACGCGTGATCGACCGCATTGACACCATCGTGGTGGGCGCGGGCGTCGTCGGGCTCGCGATCGCCCGCGAGATGGCCCTCGCGGGCCACGAGGTCGTGGTGCTCGAACGCGAGACCGGCATCGGCATGCACGCGTCCTCGCGCAACAGCGAAGTCATCCATGCCGGCCTCTACTACCCCCCCGACAGTCTCAAGGCGCGGCTGTGCGTGGAGGGCCGCGAGCAGCTCTACGCGTACTGCCGGGCTCACGACGTGAAACATCGGCAGCTCGGCAAGATCATCGTGGCGGTCGACGCGTCCGAGGTCGAGGCCCTCGACCGCATCCGGAAGAACGCTCTGGATTCGGGGGCGGGGGAGCTCGAGTGGCTGGACGGCGCGGCTCTTCGCGCCAAGGAGCCGGCGGTGCGGGGCGTGTGCGGGCTGTGGTCGCCCCGGACGGGGATCGTCGACACCCACGGCTTGATGCGTTCGTTGGCCGCGGATGCCGAGGCCGCGGGCGCCGTCATCGTGCTCGGCACCTCGTTTCGCGCCGCACGTCCGACGTCGTCGGGCCTTCGCGTCACGGCCGGCGACGCCGAGGTCGAATGCACTCGGCTGGTGCTCGCCGCCGGGGTCGACACGCAGGAGATCGCTCGGTCGATCGAGGGCCTCGACCCCGCGCTGGGCCCACCCCGCCACCTCAGCAAGGGGGTGTACTTCACCATGCGGGGCCGGTCACCGTTTTCCCATCTCGTCTATCCGGTCCCCGACGAGGCGTCGCTCGGGATCCACGTCACTCTCGACCTCGCCGGACAGGTCCGCTTCGGCCCCGATCGCGCGTGGGTTCGGACCGTCGACTACCAGGTCGATCCATCCCGCGCGCCGGCCTTCGAGGCCTCCATTCGGCGCTACTACCCCTCGCTACCCCCGGGCGCGCTCGTCCCCGGTTACGCAGGCATCCGATCCAAGGTGCAGGGCCCCGGCGAGCCCATGGCCGACTTCGTAATCCACGGGCCCGACACTCACGGCATCGGGGGCCTGGTATGCCTCTACGGGATCGAGAGCCCTGGCCTCACCGCCTCCCTCGCGTTGGCTCGTCACGTCGCCGACGCCTTGCACGCCTGACACGTGGCTTCGACTTCGCCCGCCTACGGACGGGACCGCGTGCGCAGGATCAGGAGATCCGGACTTCCTTTTGGACGAGCTTGCCCCCGCGCAGGACGGTGACGCTCAAATTCGAGGCGCGGCGCAGCTTGGTCACCAGGCTGATGGCCTTGTCGATGGAGTCCAGCGCCTCCCCGTTGACCGAGGTGAGGACGTCGCCGCTTTGAAATCCGAGGAGAGCGGGTAGGCTCCCGCGTCGCACGCTGGTGAGCGTGAACCCGTCCGCGCTGGGACGAACGGCGGCCTGGTTGGCGAGTGCGGCCGGATTGCGCATCAACGACTCCACGAACTGCCGTTCGACGACGCACAGGCCCTCGCTCGGACAATCGATCGCGTCCGTCGCACCGGGAAGGGAGGCGACCGCGTTCGAGCGCACGGGCGCCGGGGCGCGCTGGAGCGACGGCTTCGGAGGCGATGCCGCGGCCTTGGGCGGGGCCGCGACGGGAGCCTCGCCGATCCGAAGCAGCTCCGCCCGGCCGGCCCGCTCGACCTGCACCACGCCGGTGCCGACGCCGGTCATCACGATGCCCGGGGCGATGGTGTCGCCCAGGCCGAACACCCCCGTCGCCCCCGTCGAGGGATCACGCAGGGTCGCCAGAGACATACGGGGGTCGTCGGCCTCCATGGTGGCCACCAGCAGGTAGGGCAGAGCGCTCTCCACCGCGACGGGCTCGTCGCGTTTCGCAGGCGCTTGCCTTTCGGTCTCGCGCGGTTGGTCGACGCAGGTCGGGCAGAAGATGTTCCGCGCCAGGATGTCGTCGGCCGCCGTCGAGCGAGGCCTCACCGGACGCGGAACGGACGTCACCGCCTCGTCCCCGTCCTCGTCCTCCTCCCCCACGTCACCGAAGGGGGCCTCGGGGCGCGACGCGGACACGTCGAACGCCATGGCACCGAGCGTGGTGGTCACCGCGCTGGCCGCAAAGCTCGCCGCCAACGCCAGTCCCGAGAGCTTCACGATCCAGAACCGCCGCCGCATGAAGGAATCGAGAGACAAGAGCGACCTCCAAGGCTGCAGACGCCCCCACCCCGCCGTCCCTTCGCTAACCGTTCGAAAACCCCGCTCGCGCGCCCGGCGAGCCCCTGCACGGCCCTCGAACCCTTCGCCCGACGGTCCCGCCGCACTGCTCCCCCCTCGAGTCACGCGACCGATTTGCGAGCGTCGAAACCGCTACCCCACGACGCCGCGGACCAGCTCCTCATCTCGTTTCGGCGGGTATCGGACTCGTCGAGCTCGTCGAGCAGATACCGCCGCAGCTCGTTGGCGAACCCGCCGGGCGCGACGCTGATCGGCTCGTGTGAATCCACGCAAGTCGCCAACCCCTTCGCGCTCCGAGCGAAGCACGTCGCCGCGACTCCTTTGCCCGCTGCCCGACGCCCATCGAGTGGCTGGGCCAGGGCGCGCAGGGAGCACCCGTCCCCCCCACAGCGCATCCCCGGGGCCTTCGCCCCCTCGGCCCCTGGGCCCCTGGGGGGGGCCCGTTTTCCAAAGTCGCGCAGACCGACCGTGCCGTTCGGGCAATGGCCCGTTTTCCAAAGTCGCGTATTCGGGCTCGAAGGGGGTGGAGGATACCGGGATCGAACCGGTGACTTCCGGCTTGCAAAGCCGTTTTCGGGCATGTTGCGCGAAGTTGTCCGGCGCTGCGATTGTTTGAAAAACTCGCGAATTCGGCGTCGTATCGCGCCATAGAGCCGTTGTGTGAAACGGCCCTGTTTTGCTGGACTTTGCGTCCGTGTGTGCCCACAGTGTGCCCACGGGAAATTCCGGCTTCGAAAGCCGGGTTGTGGGCACAACGATGGCACAGAGCAGGATCACCCAGCGAGCGATCCAGGCCGCACTGAAAAAAGGCGAGCGCCTGGAGATCTGGGACGACGAGATCCGAGGCCTCCACGTCGTGATCACCGACGGCGGCGTGGCGACGTTCGCAGTGCGCTACCGCGCCAATGGCCGACAGCGGCGCTACCGGCTCGGTCGCTTCGGACCGCTCACGGTGGAGCAGGCCCGCCGTCGCGCCCGCAAGGCGCTCGCCGATGTCGCGGCTGGACGCGATCCGGTAGCCGAGGAGCGAGCGAAGCAAGTCGAGCGCCCCGCGATCGAGACCGCGGTGGCAGGCTACCTCGAAGCCGCCGGCCACCGCCTCCGACCCAAGACGATCGCGACGTACCGCGAAGCCCTGGCCCGGTTCACGACGTGGGCGGCCGAGGCGAAGGTTCGCAGCGTCGAAGATCTCACGAAGGCGCAGTTGGCCGCCTTCCGTGACCGGCTGGTCGCGCTCCCCAAGCACACGAAAGTGAAAGGCAAGGGAAACCGCGGCCGCTCAAAAGCAACCAACCAGCGCCGCGATCCCCTCACGGTAAACCGTGAGCTGCGGGCGGTGAAAACGTGCCTCATTGACCTGGCCCGGGCCGGCAAGCTGC
>CAZYSW010000336.1:0-6743 GCA_964650105.1 uncultured Nannocystaceae bacterium | reverse complement strand
GTACCCCACCCCACCCCACCCCGCCACTCCCCAGGGTGCGGCGGGCAGACGTACTTTCGTTCGGCCTGTCACTGCGCCGGGACGCGAACGAGATCTCGGAACCAGCCGGATCGATGCGTTCACGCGCGAGCCGATTCACATCGAGATCCGAGGAGATCGCGTGCGGAGGCGTTCCCACGCGCGTGCGGCCCGACGGCGCCTGCGCCTGCAGGATCGAGCGTCACGGACCCACGCCTCAGAAGTGGATCGTCAGCAGGCGCGGTCCGACGGACGCGGTCGCCTTCTCCCGCTTGCCTTTGGGCCCCTTCAGCTCTTTGTTCGAGCGCTGTCCGCCCACCACCTTCAGCGTGATGCCGATCGGCAGGATGACGCCACCCGCGATGAGGCCGGCGAAGGCGACCTGTCCTCCCGTGAGGAAGGCGTTACGGCGTCGGCGGTCCTCGTCGGCGCTGGCCAGCGTCGGCTGTCCCGCCTCGCCTCCGGTCGTGTTGTCGAGGATCACCTTGTTGGCCTGACGCACCAGGAGCCCCGCGAGCCCGGTCGCCAGGCCCAGGCTGCCGATCACGATCAGGGCGATGCCCGAGCCCTCGAGGCCTCGGTTCACGCGTAGACGTCGCTCACGCTCGAGCCGTCGTCGCTCGGCTTCCTCTTGCTCCGCCAGCGACGGTCCCACGATCACGGGCCGATTGCGTTCGGCGGCCTTGGCCTCCTCGGCTTCGATCTTCGCGTCGAGGATCTGGATGATTCCCTCGATCTCGCGCGGGTCGTAGAAGTCGGTCAGCCGCATCCGCTTGTCGTAATTCGTGAAGAATACGCGCGCCTGTCGGAGGTGATCGATCTTCGGCTCGGTGTCGAACCACTTCCAGTACGCCTGCCCGATGTTGTAGAGGAGCGGGGGTTCCGGTGCGAGCTCCCAGGCGCGCTGGAATCGATCGATGGCCTGGTCGTACTTTCCGAGCTCGTAGAACTTCGTGCCCTCGCGGAACAGCGCCGCCGCCTTGGTCCGATTCGGATCGGGGGCGGGGGATTCGACCTCGGCCGCCTCCGCGCCCTCCGTCTCGGACCCTCCTTCGGGGGCCGCGTCCTCCTCGGTGGGCCGAGTGTCGCCGTGTTCGGCCGTGGCCTCGGCAGGCGCTGGTTCGTCGGGCTCGGCGGCCGAGGGCTCGGCGGCCGAGGGTTCGGCGGCCGAGGTCGGCGACGGATCGAGCGCCAAGAGGATGCCGAGCACACCGCCGAGGAGTCGACGCGTCGTCGGAGTCGACGTCACAGGCCGCACTCTCCCGTTTCGGCGACGTCTTCGTTGGCGTTCTTGCACGCCAGCTCGCCCTGCGCGCAGCCGTCCTTGCTCGACCACAGCACGCCGTTGGGGCCGAAGAACACGTCGAAGAGGTCGGCTTCTTCGGCGAACTCGTTGGGCTTTCCCGGTGCCAGGCACGATTCCCAGTACTGCACGCAAGCCTCGGGCTGCCCGCAGGACATGCAAGTTCCCGGGGGGAGCAGATCCTGGCAACTCGGCGAGTCACACGTCGCGCAGTTGAGGATGACCCGAACGCTGACGGGCTCGGAGACGACGAACTCCCCGTCAACCTTGCCGTCGCCGTCGACGTCGCGTCCGTCGTTGCGTGCGACGGCGAATTGCTCGGTGACGATCTCGTGGCACAGCTTGGGGATGTCGTCGCAGACCGTCGACGCCACCACGTAACCGAACTGGATGTTGCGCTCGCCCGTGTCGCCCTCCAGGCCCTCGATGAAGGTCCACTGGATCTCGTCGCTGCCGGGGAACCGAATGCCGCCACCGACGACGTTCCCGTGGGGCGCGATGAAGTCGAGGTCGACCAGAAAGGCGAAACCGGGGTTGGCGACCGCGGGGTCGTTGAGCGACTGAATCGTGATCGACGGATCGACCGCGGGATCCTCCAAAGGGTCCTGCGCCTGGCCCCCTTGGAACGGCGAGCCTCCGCCCTCGCCGCTGTTCGACAAGGCCTGCGCGGGGTCGCCTCCACCCGGGTACGGTTCGAGGAGCGCGCAGCCGAGCCCGGCACTCCATCCGAGGCCGATATAGAAGAGAAGTGGCCGATCCATGTGCGTCGGTCGTCCTTTGTAGCACGATCGGCCCGCGGGCCTCGCCGGAGGAACCCCCGGTACGAGCGCGACGGGGCCTGGCGGTGTGGCGCGATGTCGAGCGACGATCTTCAGGTCGGCCCCCGGGAACGGCCCCGACACGACGCCGACGACCACGCGCAGGCCAGGGTGTTCGAAACCACCCGACGACGCCCTCACGCCGCAGCGTGGCCCGGCCGTCGGGCGTGCGGCCGATCACCGACGACCGCACGCGACTTCGGTCGTCGGTGGACGAGCCGAGTCGCGTGTGGCTCAATCAGCTCGCTTTGCGGGTTCGGGTCTCGGATGCTCGGGGCGATTGCACGCCGCGCGTCCCCGTCGGCGAGACGGCGGGGGGGGCCTGGATCGATCGCGGGTGGCGAACCGCCTATCGAGCGGCGCATCGGGTGCTACGCACGTGGTGGATGGTTCGCCGCCCACACACGCGTGGCGCCTTGGTGGCCGTGTGGAACGCGGGCGAGATCCTCATCGTCAAGAACTCGTACCGGGCTCAGTACACGCTTCCGGGCGGCTACATCCGGCCCGGGGAGTCTCCCGTCGAAGCGGGGGCGAGAGAGCTCGCCGAGGAGGTCGACATCCAGGCCCAAAGCGGGGAGCTTCGCGAGGTGTACACCGGAATTCGTCCGTTCGAGCACCGCCGCGACGAGGTGACGATCGTGGAGCTCGATCTCGACGAGCGCCCCGCGTTGGCCGTGGACCGTCGCGAGGTGGTGTGGGCCGGCTTCGAGTCGCCGCTGCGCGTCCTCGCGCTTCCCACCGTACCCCACGTGGGCGAATACCTGCGGCTCGTCGTCGATCGCGAGTCGCCCAGGGGCTGACGGGGACCCACGCGCCCGCGATCGGACGGCTGGCCCCGCGCGGCGACCGACCGCGCTCGCGGCCCGGCGTCGGGAAGGGCGCCCCCCGCTTGCGCGGGGGTGCGCACCACCCGTGTTCCATACCCACCAACCGAAGGACCTCCGAAGAGGCCCACACACACGATCAAGCCAAGCGTCGAAAGAACAATCCAAGCTACCAGCAAACAAAGATCGCACCCAATGATTTCAAGCCAAGAGGATCAGTCCAAGTCGAGCAGGTAAGCCAAGGTCGAGATGAAGCGCCGGGCAAGGGGCCAACGGAGCGAGTCCCCACCGTTTCCGTGGGCTTGCGTCGGCTGGTCCCGGAGGGTTGCACCGCGCGTGCCATTTCGTCGCCGTCGAACAAACCCGTCCGTCATCGCGTCTGCGTCGGCCTCGTACGCCGAGGTGCGCGTCCGGGCCATGACAACCACGCCGCAATCGCAGCCGGATGCGAGGACCTGGGCCGCGACATCCGTGTCAGGGTCGGGCGTCGGCGTCAGGCCTGCGCCGTCTCGACTCCTCGGGCCCGGCGATCGCGGGCGATCCACGCGTCGGGATCGCGGTAGGGTCCGTCGGAACCGGGCCGCGCGGGCACGGTGAAGCGCGCAAAGAGCTCACCGAGCAGATCCTGCAGGCGGCGGTGCAGCTCCGACGCGCTCCGTCGGCGCTGCCGGTCGCCGGTCAGATCGATCAGCGACGCACCGACCAGGCCCAGCACCACCAGGGGAAGCCACAGCGATCTCGCCGCGAGGGCGACCGCGGAGAACGCGAGGAGGGCACACAGCGCCACGATCGTGGCGCGGCCGATCTCACGCCCCATCTCGAGCCGCGCTCGAAGGGCGCATCCCCACGGACGACGCGCCACGTCGACCACCAGGACCGGAGACCCCGCCACGTTCGCGCGCATGGGGCACCGCGCCTTGAAGCCGCTCGTGCCCAGGTCGCAGACGACGAACCGCACGTCACGCGGGAGCTCGAACGCCTCCGGCTCGCCGTCCTCGTCACCGATCGCGAGGCACACCCCGGGGTGACGACACACCCGATCGACCACCTCTCGGGGAGACAGCGAGAGGTCGAGTCGGATCGTGCGCGGCGGCGACACCAACGGCGCGTCGCTCTGCGCCACCTCGAGCGCCGCTGCACCCGCCGGTCGGGTGGTCATCTCCGCCGCCACGAACCGTGCAGCCTCCCGCGCGTCACGCGAGCAGGCTAGCAGGGTCTCGGAGAAGTCCTGCGAGGGCGATGGCGCCGTTCTGCACGCGGCGTCGCCGACGCCCGGCGAAAATCCGCGTGGTGTAGGCGCAGCGTGTCCGTCCTCGTCTCGTCGGCACGTCGATCCACCGCCCACCGCGAGGCGCAACCGGGCGACGCGGTTTGCCAGCGAGGCGCAAGCATGCAACCAAGGGGTCGTGTCGAAGGACTCGCTCCGGATGTTGCGCTGGGTCGGGCTGGTCGAAGGGACGTCCTTTCTCCTGCTGCTCGGGGTCGCGATGCCCCTGAAGTACGCGCTCGGGCTGCCGCTCGCGGTGACCGTCGCGGGGTGGATCCACGGCGTCCTGTTCGTCGCGTACCTCCTCGTCTTGTTCAACGTTTGGGGGGATCGGCAGTGGTCGCTGACGCGACTGGCCACCGGGTTCGTGGCCGCCGTCGTGCCGCTCGGTCCCTTCGTGTTCGATCGATCGCTGCGTCGGGAAGCGGCACGCACCGAAGCGGCGTAGCGAGGTCGTCACCTCGCGGTGCCCTTCGCCGGAAACCTGCGTTCAGAGCAGGTAGGGGATCACGGCCTTTCGACGCGACGGGTACTCGGGGAACGTTCTTTGGTACCAGCGGTGGTGCGACACGGCACGGGGGATCAGGTTGGCCGCGGTGAACACCGCGAAGGCAGCGCCCGGTAGCGACCAGGTCGCGATGGCCCAGCCGTACCACTGGACGAGTTCACCGAAATAGTTCGGGCACGAGATCTCCTCGAAGAGCCCCCCGCGCGGGATCTTGTAGCCCTTCTCGCCGGGCGCCCGCAGGCGTCGGAGCTTCCAGTCGGCCCAGCGGTTGATCGCGAACCCGGTCACGAACAGCATCGTGCCGTACAAGAAGCGAATGCCGAACAACCATCGGAGGCCCAGCTCCGGTCCCAGCGCCGACAGCCAGCGAGCGTTCACGTAGCTGTTGACCGCGTTGAAGACGAAGCCCATCCCGATCACCACGATCGGGACCCGCTTGCCCGCGGTCCCGCGCAGCGTGAGCGGATAGACGAGGGTGCGATGGACGTAGTGTGTCAGCCAAAGGCCGGCCAGGAGCATCGGAACGAGGTCGGTCGCCCGTGGCCCCATCCAGAAGACCGCCGCGAACAGGAACACCGAGGGGGCTTCCATGACCATCCAGGCCAGCCGCACCGGGAGGCCCGGGCCCCATCCGGATCGGGCGTGTCGACCGTACGGCGCGGTGATCGTTCCCGTCGCCACGAACGTCGCGCCGGCGGCCGCGAACATGGCGAGGACGAGGAGTCGATGGATCTCCGGCTCGGTCACGCGATGGTTTTACAGCAGGCGCTCACCGGTCGTTCACGGTCGCGGGGCGGCATCGTGCGCCCCACCCTCGACCATGATGGCGAGCCGGGCCCGAGGATGTGGGCGGCTCGCAACGACGCCGCGGAAGGCACGATCGACGCATGCGAACCCGGGCGCGAGGACGTCGGGGAAGATTGCGGGACGCGCGCAAAGCTTCGTTGCAGCGCCTCGGTCCTGGTGACGAAACCATGACATTCCCTGACGGGATGGTGACGAGCGCCGCGCCTTCGAGCTGGCAGTCTCCAGAGAAATGACTCCTGGTTCGAGCAGAGCTACGCCCGGCCCCGCATCCCGCGGAAAACATGCGCGCAGTTGGCGCGACTACGAAATCCTGGCGCTCATTCCGTTGGTGACGCTGCACGTGCTGGGCATCGGCGCGCTGTTCTTCATGGAGATCACCTGGCAAGTCTGGGTGGTCTGCGGGGTCCTGTACTGGGTCCGGATGTTCGGGGTGACGGGAGGCTACCATCGCTATTTCTCGCACCGGACCTATCGCACCAGTCGGGTCATGCAGTTTCTCCTGGCGTTTCTGGCTCAGACCGCCAGCCAGCGCGGCGTGCTGTGGTGGGCGGCGCATCACCGAGACCACCACAAGTTCTCGGACACCGAACGCGACGTTCATTCACCCAAGCAGTGGGGCTTTTGGCACGCCCACATCGGGTGGATCTACGACAACAACGGAACGACGGACTACGCTCGGGTCAAGGATCTGGCTCGGTATCCCGAGTTGGTCCTGCTCGACAAGTTCTGGTACGTGCCTCCCGCGCTCTTGGGCTTTGCGTGCTGGGCCGTCTGGGGTTGGTCGGGCCTGTTCGTCGGCTTCATGTTGAGCACCGTGCTCTTGTGGCACTGCACGTTCTTCATCAACTCGCTGGCGCACGTGTGGGGGTCGCGGCGGTACGCCACGACCGATACCAGCCGCAACAACTTCCTTCTCGCCCTCATCACCATGGGGGAAGGCTGGCACAACAACCATCACCACTTCATGAACTCGACCCGGCAGGGGTTCTTCTGGTGGGAGATCGATCTGACCTACTACGTCATCAAGGTGATGGGGTGGTTGGGCCTGGTGTGGGACATCAAGGAGCCGCCCGCCCGCATCGTGGCGGGTGCCACGGCCAAGGTACCGGCCGACGAGGTCGAGCCTTCGCTCGATCGCGCCGCCTAGCAAGGGCGCAAGCGAGGTCGCGTGGGGCGAGACGCCGTTCGCGGCGGGCTC
>CAZYSW010000335.1:2464-6744 GCA_964650105.1 uncultured Nannocystaceae bacterium | reverse complement strand
CGAGAAGGCGTGGACACAAGGCGAGCACGCCGCCGTGCTGCGAGCGGCCCGAGACGAACTCGCCCGGCACTTGACCGATCCGATTGTCGCCGACGCGCACGAGGCCGTGCTGGACATGGGCGGTGGACACGTCGCCCGACTGGAACGCGAAGGAGATCGCTGGGTGGTGGTGGATTTTCTACCGCCGACCCCTTCGCCGTAAGATCGTGGCATCCGCATGTGGGTGGCTGCGCGCGCTCGGAGCTCGCGGGCGCACGAGGCGATGTGACCACCGTGGTCGACATGGCGTCGGTGCACCGACGATGGAGCGCAGTGTCCCACCGCAGCCGGTGAACAGGCTTGCCTGCAGCGGGCAAAGCGTTAGGCTCAGGACAGGTGACACGGTTCGTCGACATTTCTCGGCGGGGACTGACACCGGTGTCAGGGTGGGGAATCCGCCAGAAAATCGACGTTCTCGCCGGCGTGCCCGAAAATTGGGGAACAATGCGGCGCGTCGAACGCATTTCTCGCATGGTTCGGGACTTGCACCGGAGGTTGGGGTGAACGCCGCCACCAACTCCGTGTGGCACCGAACCGAACCTTCGTCGATTGCGTACTTCGCTCGGAGACCACGTCCAAAGCAGAAGCAAGAGGCCCGGATGCACTCGCCCCAGACCAAGCGGATCGCCTGGAACAGTGACCGCCCTGCCACCAAGAAGCGGAGGCCTGCGCAGCAGCCTGCGCAGCTCGAGCTGACGCTCGAGTTGCCCGGCGAGCCGCAGGACGTCCGTGCCGAGCCCGAGGAGACCTCCTCGGAGCGTGGCGTCGCCGTCATCGACTTTTATCTCTGAGCGCCTCGACGAGCCGGGGGAGGCGATGAAAGGGACTGCGCACGCGTTGCGCCGTCCCTTTCGTGCATTCTGGGCGGCTGCTGCGCGAGCGGACGGCCTCGGCCGCGTCGGGGCGCAGGGGCTCCACGTGGGAGACGGAAGCCGAGGTGGGCGGTTTCGTGCGGCCCGCAGCTCCTCCTCGGAAACACCACCTCTCACCACATCGTCGAGCGCTGGGCGAGGCGCCCCGGCGCGGATCCCTCGTCGGCCGGACGGCTCGAGCGACGCGGCACCGAGCGCCTGGCAAGGAAGCGGAGACGTCGCAGGGGGACACGCTCTCGCCGGCCGGCAAGGCGCGAGATCCTCGGAGGTGCGGGCATCGTGGGGGTGCCGAGCAGGGCAGTGGGCGTCGGCGGGGACGAGGGCGTCACCTCGCGGGACGTTCGGATGCCCGGCTAGAGCGTGAAGCGGAGGTAGAGCTGGGCGAGGAGGGATCCGGCGTTGGAGAGGGCCGGGTAGCCGATGTAGGTGAGCACGATGCCGCCGGAGAACTCGCGGGCGAGGCTGTGCACATCGAAGGCGAGGCTCGCATCCCAGGCCAACCCCAACCGTGCATTGTCGGCCGCGATGCCGGCGATCTGAAGCACGTTGGTGGACACCTGATACAGGCCGGCGCCGCCTTGGAAGGCGACGAGAAAGCGGCGGATCGGGATCCCGAACCGCAGCTCCCCCGTGTAGACGTACTGCTGCAGGAGCTCGCCTCGCAGGACGCCGTCGTCGTACTTGCTGATCGATCCCGTGACGTGCCCCTGCACGGCGATCCAGCGGCGGATCTCGTAGCCGATCCGGCCGGTCAGAGAAAAGCCCGGCGACAGCACGCGGCTGGTCGGGCCCAACGCGAACATCGGGCCCGTGCCGGCTTCCACGAAGAAGCCGCGGTTGAACTTGGCGGGATCGGGAAACACGGTGGGATCGTGCTCCTCGTGCTCCACGACCCCCACGTCCTCGGTGTCGGCGGGTCCCGCGGACGCCGGCGCGTCGCCGGGGGCGAGCAGGGCGAACGCCAAAGTCGGGGCGAAGCCCAGGCTCACGGGGCCTCCCCGGTCGCGCACGGTCCGGCGGCGTCACCCGTGCCCGCGGTGGCCAGGGCCGGCACGAACAGCTCGGGCATGGGAGCGAATCGCTGTTCGTCCACGCGGCTGTCGAACAGGATCCCGGCGCGATCTCGAACTCGGATCGAGTAGTCCAGGGTGACCGGGCCGGGGGCGCCGACGGTGAGCCGAAGCATGACCATCCCGGCCATCACCGCGTCGTCCGGGATGACATCGGTGCCGATCGGATTGGCCTCGCTGCGGTTGTAGAGCATCGCGAACGCGCCCGCGCAGTAGCGCGAGATGGCGTCGAGGTCGAACATCGCTTCGGTCACGTCGTCCTCGCGGAACTCCCCCTCCAGGACCTCGCCGGGGGAGAGCGTCCGGGGCGTGAATCCGAACAACGAGGGAATGACGGGTTCCTCGGCCTCCTCTCCCCCCGCCGCGCCGTAGGTGGCGATCGGATTGAAGTCGTAGAACTCGGTGGCCCCGTCGAGGGTGACGTAGACGTTGCGCAAGAACTGGTCGCTGTCGTTGACGAGCCGCCAGTGGACGGAGATCTCGAGGTCGTCCCGGCGGACCCAGGGGATCATTTCCGCGGGCGTGGCCCCCGCCGGCTGGAGCTCCTCGAGATCGGCGGCCGTCGGGTTCTCGAAGTCGAGCCAGTATTCCGACTGGACGAACACTCCGAGCTCGGGGTGCGCGGTCTCTTCGCCCGCAGCCAGGACGTCCGCGTCGATCACCAGGCGCTCGAAGCCGTCGAAGTAGGCGGGGGCGTTGCAGCCCGTCAGCACGAGCGCCAGGGTCGAAAGCTTCGCCGGGAGTCTCCAGTGCACGGGCATGTCATTTCGCTCCGAAGAAGAAAGGATACTCGACCTGAACGACGCCACCCTCCGGCTTGGGGAAGACCCAACCCTGGAGGGCCCTGACCATGCAGCTCTCGGCGTCCTTGTTTCCGAGGGAGGAACTCTTGACCTTGGCGCTCTTGACGGAGCCGTCCATGGAGATGATCCAGCTGAGGACCACCTTGCCGGACAGATCGGGGTATCTCGAAAGCTGCGCGTTGTAGCAGAAGCGGATCTGCGCCTTGTGGCGGCGGACCTCACGATCGATGAGCTCCTTGCTGAGCTGTCCCTTCACCGAGGCGCTGCCGGTGGTGACCTCGACCTTCTTCTCCTTGGGCTTGTCACTGCCCTTCACCTTGCGGCGTCGGTCCTCGACTCCCGTGCCGGCCACGTTCACGTCCCCGGTTCCGTGGATGGTGCCTTCGCCCTCGCCGCCGCCGCCTTGGCCCGACCCCCGCGTCGACATGCCACCGCTGCCCCGACCGATGACCAGCACGCCCTCGTCGAGGCCTCCGATCTGGCCGCCGACCGACAGGAGATCCTTCATGGTGTCGGTCTGCGCGAGGGCGTCGAGCTCCTTGACGAGCCCGACCTTGCCCTGCTGCAACATGTCCTCGCCGGTGTTGCGGGGGATGTTGCTGCGGTTGGTTCGATCCGGTTCTCCGAAGCGGCCCTCGGGGCCGCCGGCCCGTTTGCGCGCCTTTTCTTCTTCTTTTTCCTCGTCGGAGATCTCTGGCTCTTCCTCGGGGGGCTTCGGCTCGTCGGGGGGCTGGTTGAACATGACCCGGAGCATGCGAGGGTCGATGTCGTCGAGGGTGACCTCCGGTCGATCCGGGTCGTAGCGCAGAAACGAGATCACCAGGAAGAGGATCATCGCCACCGCGGACAGGGCGGTGGTCACCAGCAGGGGGCGGCCGGTGGGATCGCGGGGCAAGGGCGGCAGCGGCTCGGCCCGGACGTGCTGGACGACGAGACGAATCCCCGGGCCTTCCCGCAAGGTGAGGACGGCCCAGTCCTCGGGTTCGAGGCGAACGCTCGTCTTGCCCTGCGTCCGCAGGTCGTCGACCGACCACGCGCGCCCTTGGAGGTGAACCCGCCCCCCGAATCCCTCGAGCAGGCGGAGCTCTCCGCGGTGGACCAGGGCCTGTCGGGCGAGGACCTTCTTGCTGCCCGCCGTCGGGAGGACGAACGTGTTGTCTTGGGCGTGCCCGACGGTGATCTTCGATCGCGTCGACAGCATCGACTCGCGCACGATGGTGTCGCCGAAAGCGAGTGCGATGCGGAGGGTGTAACCCGGTATGGAAGCGTTCGAGGCCACGTCAGAGGGCGTCTGCGGAGGTCGTGCTGCGTAGCTCGGGGATGAAGCTGCGGTGGGGGATCCCGACGGTCTCGAACTCGCCCCCGATCCGCGCCAGGAAGTGGAGGAGCGCGGGCGTGCGCAGCTCGCCGTCGATGTCGAGGCCGGTGAACTGGTAACGGGTGACCTCGGAGGCCGGCGTTTCGCCGGGGGCACCCTCGGTCGCGGGGCCGTCCGC
>CAZYSW010000335.1:0-2454 GCA_964650105.1 uncultured Nannocystaceae bacterium | reverse complement strand
GCCCCCGCGGCGGTGTCCGGTTGGGGCTGCTCGGCCCCCGCAGCGGCGGGCGACGGCGTGGACGCCGGCGCGGCCGGGGACGGCTGTGCCGCAGAGGGCGCCGACGACGAGGGGGCCTGTGTGCCCTTGGCGGGGCCCAGCGCGAGGGCGAGCGCGATGATCGTTGCAGGACCGTTCACTTCGAACTCCTTTGCAGAGCCTGGAGCAGGGCGATGCGCTCCTCGACCGCCTCCCGCCGCGGATCCTCCTCGGGAGCGAGCTGCAGGTAACGTTCCAAGTGCTTGCGGGCGATCGCCGGTTGCTCGGTGAAGTCCATGGCCAAGACGGCCAGGTTGAAGTGGGCCGCTGCATTGTTGGGATCGAGCTCCAAGACCCGCTCCCAGCTCTGCCTCGCGGCCGCGTGGTCGCCCGCCAGGCGGCGGGCCACGCCCAGGCCCAAGAGCGCCTCGGCATTGCCCGGCTCCACCTGCAAGACGTACTCGAGCTCCTCGGCGGCGCGCGTGTGGTCGCCTGCCCCCAGATAGACCGCGGCCTTGTTGAGGCGGCCGGTGAGGAAGCCGGGGTCGGCCTGGCTCGCCTTCTCGAACAGCATGAAGGCCGTCTGATCGTCGCCCCGCCGCAGGGCGACCAGCCCGAGGTTGGTGAGCAAGGCGGGGTGGTCGGGATTGCGTGACAGGCCCTTGTTGAGGATGAGCTCGGCGAGGTCGTACTGCTCGCGATCCATCTGAATGGCGGCGAGGCTGGCATAGGCCACGGGGTTGCCCGCGTGCTGGCCGAGCACCGCGCGGAGCTCGGCTTCGGCGGCGTCGAGGCGTCCGGCGTGCCGCAGCGACACGGCAAGTCGAATGCGCAACCCCACGTCCCCCGGCGTTCTCGCCAGCGCCTGCTCGTAGAGCTCCACGGCCTGCTTGGGGCGGTTCTGTCGCAGATAGACTTCCCCGAGCCCCTCGAGGGCCTCGGGGCTGGCGTACACCGTGATGCTCTGCTCGAACGCCTCGGCGGCGGCCGACAGCCGCGCGCGGCGAAGCTCGATGATCCCGATGTTCAGCGACGCTTCCCACAGATCGGGGGCCTGACGAAGCGCCTCGCGGAAGGCCTCGATCGCCTGGTCGTACGCGGCCGCGCCCGCTTCCATGTGCGCCACCCCCCGCTCGAACAGCTCGCGAACCGGGGCCCCGACCTGGGTGGTGGGGGCGGGGGCGCGCGATCGATCCTCGGGGCGGCACCCGGTCGAGGCCACCACGGCAGCGACGAGCAGGAGGAGGCGGACGGTCATCGGCGCAGCCTCCGGACGGGACGGCCGGCCCCTGCCGCACCCTCGGCGACGACGGTCTCGGTGCCGATCTCCAGGATGGGTGGGTACTCCTGTCGCGACAGGCGACCGAGCGCCTCGCGGATCTTGCGGGTGTAGGCGTTGAAGATGCGAAGCTCGACGGCCTTCTCGTAGCCGCTGCGGTAGGCGCCGATGGCCTCCTCTTCGAAGGCCAGGGCGAAGGTGTCGAGCTGCTCGGTGTAGGCCTCCTCCTGCTCGGGCGTGAGCCCTTTGGGGACGGGGTAGTCACGCAGGACGCGAGCGAACTTCTCGTACGACTCGCCGATCCGAAACAGCGCCGCCGTGGTCCACTCGGCCGTCTGCAACGACAGCACGTCCAGGTAGATGTTCTTGGCCTCGCCGAGGAGCTTGGCCTTGCGTTCGAGGCTCTGACCCAGCTTCGCAGGGCGCTGGTCGAGCTGGGCTGCCTCGAACTCGCGGTAGACGATCTCGCCCTGTAGGTAGCGAGCATGCGCGCCGTGGATCTTGGTCTCCGGGGGACCGGTGCGCGCCGCCTTCACCGCCGCCGCCAGGGCCTTGTCGGCCTCCTTGGGTTTGCCGAGGGCCATCAGCGACTGCCCCAAGAGCTTGTTGGCCTCGATGGCCTGCGGGCTCCGACCGTGGCGCTGCAGGAAGCGGCGGAGCGCGGCCACGGCTTCGGCGTGCTCCCCCCGCATGGCCAGCACGGCTCCCACCCTCAGCTCGACGTCCACCGCGTCCTCGCGATCGGGGTAGCGCTTGGCGTAATCGCGGTAGCGCGCGGCCGCCTCGTCGGTCTTTCCCAGGGCCTGATAGATGAGTCCGGCGTTGTACAGCGCGTCGGCGTGAGCGGGGTGCTTGGGGTAGCGCGCGACCAGGTCGTCGTAGCGGGTGGCCGCCTCGTCGTAATCGCCGATGTTCTCGTAGACCCGGGCGACCACCAGCGTCGCCTCGGCCGCCTGGGGCGTCCCGGGATACTCGCGCGCCAGCCTCTCGTAGACGTCGGTGGCCGCGTCCGCCTTGCGTGCGCGCTCGAGCGAGGCGCCGGCGTTGCCCAGCGCGAGCGTGACATGGTCGTGCCTGGGGTACTCGGTCGACATGCGCAGGTAGTAGCCCGCGGCCCGGGCGTAGGACCCCCGCTCGACGAGCGTGTCGCCTTGCTT
>CAZYSW010000334.1:6221-6753 GCA_964650105.1 uncultured Nannocystaceae bacterium | reverse complement strand
CCGCCGGATTCTCGGTGAAGGGCACGTAGCCACCCGCCGGGAAGATGCTGGTGTTGATGGCAAGCGCGGTGATGAGGATCAGGCCGAGCCAGAACGACGGGAGTGCCATACCCATGGTTGCGAACACGGTGAGTGCGCGGTCGATCCACGTCCCCCGACGAACCGCTGCGTAGACACCCACCGGGACGCCGAGGACGATCGCGACCAGGGTGCCCAGCAGCGCCAGGCTGTCACTGACCGGGATTCGGTCGGCGATGAGCTCGGTGGTGAACCCCAGGCGCCTCGCCCACTCGACCACCGCGTCGGCTCCCAGCCGCATGAACAGTCGAATGGAGGGGAGATTGAGGGAGTGGATGAACGCGTTGCGAAGCAGAACCTGCCCCTCCAACGTCCCGTGGATGTTCTGCGGATTCCATTCCTCGCCGGGCTCGGGCTCGTAGGGCTTGTCCTCCAAGAGGGTGTCCATGGCCCACTTGCCGGTATCGAGGGCGTATGCGTAGTAGATGGCCTTGAACACGCTTCCGGGCTGACG
>CAZYSW010000334.1:3182-6211 GCA_964650105.1 uncultured Nannocystaceae bacterium | reverse complement strand
CTGGATGGGTCGATTGAACTGCGACCGGTCGTAGTCGTGGCCTCCCTGGATGGCGACGACGTACCCGGTCTCGTGATCGACCGTGTAGAGGGCGGCCTCCATCCGAGGCGTCTGCCCCAACTCGACCTCGGGCAAAGCGAGATCCTCGTTGCCCGGAGCGGGGCGATGGTGGTCGGCCGGACGAACCCAGACGACGTCACCGGGCTCGAGGGCGTCACGGAGGTCGGAGATCTTCACGTCGTTGATCCCGCTCGACGGGTCGTAGCGCGACGCCCAACTCGCGCCGCGCAAGGGGAGGATGGCTTCCACCGTCCCGATGCGAACCCACGCGTTGTACTTGTTGAGCTTGTCGACCAGGGCCAGACGCCAGCGACCCGGATCCGTCAGGGGGGCGTCGCCGTAGGCGTCCTTCAGCCGCTCGATCAGCGTTTGCCGGGCCTCCTCGGACGTCAAGTGGGCCACGGGCCCCCGCCACCCCTGACGCCGGTCGATCTTGCGCACGGCCTCGTCGACGGCGCGACCGGCCATGTCCTGCACCGGCAGCTCGATCGCCGTCTCGATCCGCAGTCCATCGCGAAGGACGGCCTCTTCGCCGAGCGCCTCGGACACCACGCGCCGAACGTGCTCGGCGTAATAGGGGGCGCGGCTTCGGAAGACATCCGGGGTTTCGGCCAAGACGATCTCTTCCGCGTCCGCGGCGTCGCGTTGCTCGGGCGTGATGTAACCGGCTTCCACCATGTCTTGCAGGACCACGGAACGCCGTCGCCGGGCCTGCTCGGGGTTCGACACCGGGCTGTAGCGACTCGGAGCGCGGGCCATCCCCGCGATGAGGGCCGATTCGGCGAGCGTCAGCTCGTCCAATGATTTGTCGAAGTAGCGGCTGGCCGCGGCACGAACCCCGTAGGCTCCGTGTCCCAAGAAGATCTTGTTGAGATAGATTTCGAGGATCTGTTCCTTGGCCAGCCTCGACTCCATCCGCACGCTCAGGATGGCCTCTCGAAACTTTCGGGAGAGCGTCTGCTCGTGCGACAAGAAGCCCTTGGCGACCTGCTGGGTGATGGTGCTGCCCCCTTGGGCGATCGTCCCCGACCGGTAGTTGGCCAGGAGCGCACGGGCCAGACCGCGATAGTCCAGGCCGCCGTGCTCGAAGAAGCGCCGGTCCTCCGCGGCGAGGAACGCATGGATCAGATCCTGAGGGATGTCCTCGTATTCGACGTACGCGCGATGCTCACGCGCCAGTTCCGCCAACAGGGTCCCGTCCGACGCGTGGATTCGGGTCACGCCCGGGGCCTGGCTCTGATAGCGCTCGATGGCGTCGAGCGACGGCAGGTCCGCGGCATAGTGCCGATACAACGCCACGCCGGCACCGAACCCTCCGAGTGCGAGCACGTAGGCCGCCAGGAGGTAGTACCGGGCCAGCCAGCCCAGCAGCCCCCCACCCAGCGGGTTGAGGACCCAGACGCGCACGGTGCGGGGGGACGAAGGCGGGGGCGCCCCCCCCTCGGGACGGGAAGGGGGACCCCCCTGCCGCGAAGAGGCGGGGCATCCCCCGTCCATGCCCGTCACTCTCCTTCGGGCGCGGGCTGAACGGTCGAGTCGTCGACGGTCGGGTTCTCGGCGTAGTTGGATAGAGCCGTCAGCGCCGTCTGCTCGGCCTTGTTCATCGCCTCCAGCCGCTCGGATACGCGCCCGATCATGGCGTCACGAATGACCTTGGCGTTGTTGGCAGGGTTCTGCCCGATCGCGTAGCCGTACAGGCCTTCGGGGAGCAGGAGCACGACCTGGCCTTCTTCGGTCCCGCGGAGCGCGACGACCGGCTCGGCGCCGACGTCCACCTGGACGCGGAAGGCGACGGCATCCCTGGGATCGCCACAAGTTTTCAGCCCGGACGTGTCGCCGTTGTCACCCAACTCTCCGCAAAGCGGTTCCGCGATGGCGACCAGCACCGAGCCGTTGGACTTCTGCATGGTCCCGTAGATGGTGGGACCACCCGCCTCCCCGAGCGCGGCCGCCTGGCTCTTCACGAATGCCGCGAGGTACCCGAGATCGGTCCTCAGGCGGTTCGTCTCCTCGTACAGCTCGAACGTGCGTCGGATCCCCTGCGAGTGGACCGACGCGAGCTGCCACCCGAACAGGGAATCGATCTTCGGGTGCTTGTCGAAGTGCTGGGCGAGGAGCGCCTCGAGATCGGCGGCTCCCTGCTCGGGGTTCTCCTTGAGCTTCTTTTGGATGTCTTCCCAGGCGAGCGCGACACCCTTGCGGGACTCGGAGATCGCGGTCACCTCGGTGACCATCTCCTGACCCTTCTTCTTGCCGATCTCCAGGCGCTCTCGCGTGCCCATGTTCGACTGCACGAGCCAGCCGATCGCAACACCGAAGAGGATGCCGCCAATCCCCGCGACGGCGACGAGCCCGGTGTTGCCGCGGGAGGGGATGTCTCCACCGGAGTCGATGATGCCCTCGGTGGGATCGAAGGTCCCGACGCCGCCTCCGAACGGATCGTCGGGATCGACCGCGGGTGCGGTCGGGACCTGTGCGGCCACGGCAGGCGGGTACTCTTCACGGGGTTGCGCCACCTGTCCCGGTGGCGGCACGTCGGCCACTTGTCCGGGTGGCGGCACGTCGGCCACCTGTCCCGGTGGCGGAACATAGGGCATGGCCGGCGCCGCGGCTTCGACGTGCTGCACGACCTCGCCGGGTGGAGGAACCTCCATCGGAGGGGCCCCGGGAGGTGGCACGTCTTGTTGCGCCGGTGCGCCTGCAGACGGCGCGTCGGTTCCCTTGGTCTTCTTGGCCAGCCTCGCCTTGAGGGCGGCCAGATCGGTTCCTGGTTTTTTCGGTGTGCTCAAGGCCTGGTCCCCCTAAGCTCGCCAAGCGGGCTCTGCTCGAGGATCGACGGTCGGGTTACGGTGCTTCCAGCGCGGCACAATAGATACAGGGGCGCGGATCTGTCAATCGCGAGGAGGTCGAGCCGGCAACGCGCGACAAGTCGCGGTGAAGGCGGACCCCGTCGGTCACGGTGGCCGTTT
>CAZYSW010000334.1:1569-3172 GCA_964650105.1 uncultured Nannocystaceae bacterium | reverse complement strand
GTGGTGGGGGTTGGGGAAACCGGTGGGTAGGGTGGGTTGGGGGCGGGCGGGGCGGGACGGGGGGGGCGGGCCCCGGGGGACGCCCCGACGCGTGGGGCAGACCCCGTTTGGCGAAGGCGTCCGGACGCCGCTAGGCTGCGGTCGTGCCGGGGGGCGACGCGCCGCGGGGAGGGGAGACGAGGGGCCGCCGAGGCGACCGAGGGCGGCCGCGCCGCCCGGTGGGTTCGACGAGTTTACACGGGTCGACCGGCCCGCGGGGAGGCCCGTGGACGCGCCTCGTGGGTGGGGGTGGGCGGCCTCGCGAATGCCGCAGCGGTCGGCGCTCAGGCCTCCGCGATGCCCACCGCGAGCGCGAACCGGCTTCGCGCCGCCGGGCTGAGCGCCACGGCGAGCACCTCGGGCTGGGGGTCCGACAGGGGGGCGAGCGTCCCCGGGATCTGCACCAGCGTGACCCGCGAAGGCGATCGCCCGCCGTGGGGGGAGGGCCGCCCCGGCGTTGCCCCCCGCCGGCAGGGCACGACCAGCGTGACCGGAAGCTCCTGGGCCGCGCGCGACGAAGGCCGGTGCGGGCGAACGTTGACCCAGTGAGACAGATCGGCGACGACGCGTCGCGCCAGCACGCAACCGCCGATGGCCGCGAGCGGAGAGCTGGGGGCGCTCGCGTTCGCTTCGCGCTCCAACGAGGGGGTCGGCCGGGCACCCCTGGGCGCCCCGAGCTCGGCGCACAAGCGTGCGAAGGTGGTTCGCCCTCGTCGGCGCTCCTCCTCGTCGAGCTCGGGATCCCTGACATCGACCAGGCGGACGAGCAGTCCTGTGGGCGCCATGGCGAGGCTACGCACCATCGCCCAGCCATGGCGCGAGCGCAGGCCGAGGAGCGCCTCGACGGGGCGATGATGTGCGGCGGTCAATCGGCTCCCGCGAGGCGCCAGGGATGCTCGGGCGTCTCGCGCGTGGCTTCGGCGATCGATCCCGAGCAGGTCCTCGCGCCCAGAGAGCAACCGCCCGGGATCGTAGCCGCGCGCGACCTCGCTCGAGGGCTGCCACTGCGGCGGTCCCGAGCATTCCCAGTACGTTCGGGCAAACGCACTGGACGCGTGAGGGGAGGGGATCGGCTCCACGGGATCGCGCATGGCCGCACGCTAGCGGTGGAACCGATCCTCGCCAAGAAAAGGTCACGAACCGGAGCCGTGCCTGCCAAGCCCGTCGATCGGCGAGCGCCCGGCGTCGACGTGCACGAGACGCCGAGACGGGATCGGGGCCGCTTTCCACGTCGGTGGACGCCGTGCGAAAAGCTCGGTGTTCGGGAGAGGTTGTGACGGATTCGTTCGAGGAAAACACGAGCTCGCCGAGGGTGATCGGCGTGCTCGGAGGCGCGTTCGACCCGCCGCATCTGGGGCACGCCATGATGCCCGCGTACCTGTTCGCGCGGGGGCTGGTGGACCGGGTGCTCGTCGCTCCGTGCGCCGACCATCCATTCGGCAAATCGATGTCGCCGTTCGAAGATCGATGGACCTGGACCCGGTTGGCGATGGCGCCCTACGGGACGACGGTGGAGGTCACCGACCTGGAGCGCC
Source organism: uncultured Nannocystaceae bacterium (assembly GCA_964650105.1). Lineage (GTDB taxonomy): Bacteria > Myxococcota_A > Polyangia > Nannocystales > Nannocystaceae > CAZYSW01. The sequence continues at coordinate 1,598 of CAZYSW010000334.1, read as the reverse complement.
GCCTGTACGAGGGCCACGGCGGACCCAGC
>CAZYSW010000334.1:0-1559 GCA_964650105.1 uncultured Nannocystaceae bacterium | reverse complement strand
GCGGCTGCTGGAGGCCGTGGCGTCGATGAACCCGAAGGCGCGGGTTCGCCTGGTCGTGGGATCGGACATCGTGGCCACGGGAGAGACCCGACGGTGGCACCGGTGGGACGCGATCGAGGCCCGCTTCCAGCCCATCGTCGTTCCCCGGGCTGGCCACGCACCGCCGGACGGTTGCGCCCTGCCCGACGTGAGCAGCACCGCGGTGCGCGACTGGATCCGCCAGCGGCGGCGCGACGCTCTGGCTACGTCCGTGCCGGCGGCCCTGCTTCCGCTGCTGTTGGGTGAGCGTCCGGGCAAGTCGGTCTGGCTCGTCGGGTCGGGCCACGTCGCCGCACACGTCGAGCCATGGCTGCGCGAACGCGGGCATCGGCCGCGCAAGCTCGGCGCACGCACCCTGATCTCCGCGTCGGAAGCGCTCCCCGAAGACCCTCCCGACGCGGTCTGGATCCTGACCCGAGACGCGGCGATCGCCGATGTCGCGCGTATCCTGGCCTCGGATCCGAGCGTCCACCCGCAGATTCCGGTGCTGCACGCCGCGGGGGCGTTGCGTGCCGACGACCCCAGGGCGCTGGCCATTCTGCGCGACCGTGGTCACCCCATCGGCACGCTGCATCCGATATGCAGCCTGCGAAAGGAGGGGCCTTTGGCGGTCCACCTGCGGCAGGCGGTCTTCGGGATCGAGGGGGACGACGCGGCGCGTGCTTGCGCGCTGTCGCTGATCGAGCCCAATCCGTGGCTCGACCTGCAGCAGCTCGATGCGAAGCGACGAACCGCCTATCACGCCGCGTGCGCCCTGGCGGCCAACCACGTCGCCGTGCTGTACGACGCCGCGGGCGGGATCCTGCGTGCCCAGCGACACGACCCCGATCGCGTGGACCAGGCCATGGGAGTGCTGCTGCGAAGCGCCCTCGACAACCTGCTTCGGCTCGGCATCCCCCGGGGGATCACGGGGCCGGTCGCGCGCGGCGACTGGGCGACCGTGCGGGCCCACGAGGCCGCACTCGAGCCCAAAGTCGCCGAGCTGTACCGAGCCCTCAGCGGGTGGTTGCGTGAGATCGCGGCCCGGTCGAACTCCGAGTGAGGGGTGGGGCGAGTCGCCCGGCGCTCAGCGCAGCGCGATTCGCCCGCCTTCGACGTACACCTCGACCTGGGTTCCCGCCCGCAAGCGGCCGCGCAAGATTGCATCGGCGATCGTGGATTCGATTTCTCGCGTCAGCAGGTGGCGAAGCGGACGGGCGCCCAGGTTGGGGTCGCTGCCCGCCAGGGCCACCAGGTGCGCGCAGGCATCTTCGGACAGTGCGTAGCGGATCCCGCGTTCCTTGAACAGCCGGTCGCTCGAGGTTCGTGCCAGGCGCCGGCAGATCGTCGACATCTCCTCGGCGGTGAGCGGGTGCATCACCAGAGGCGCTTCGATGCGATTCCACAGCTCCACGGGAAAGGCAGCGCGCGCCACCTGCAGTACGCGATCCTCGTCGAGCTCACCCTCCTCCGCAAGGGTCCCCGCGCCGAGGTTGGAGGTCATGATGATGGCCGCGTGGCGGAAATCCACGGTGCGCCCG
>CAZYSW010000333.1:0-6778 GCA_964650105.1 uncultured Nannocystaceae bacterium | reverse complement strand
AAGCTCGCGCCGCGCGGCGACCTGTCGGTACATCCGTTTGAGGGAGGCCAACACCACGTGCCGATACAGGCCGGCGCTCGCCCGGTCGATCGCCGTGCACGACCGCGCCAGGTCGAGCGGGGCGCAGATGGCCGCCACGGCGCGGACGCGCGGGGGTGCACGCAAGGCATGGCGGAGCACGACGTGACCGCCCAGCGAGAAACCGGCCATGTACACGTGGCGGTACTGCGCGAGCACCGGGCTCGACAGCACCGCGTCGAGGTCGTCGACGAGGCCGGCGTGATAGACGTCCTCGCCGTGCCCCTCGGCACCGCGCAGCGCGACGCGCAGGCTGGCGAGCCGGGCGGCTGCGGCGGCCGTCGCCATGCGTACGCAGTAGGGGCTGTGGACGTCGCCGCCCAGCCCGTGCACGACGACCACCACGCCCTCGGCGCCAGGCTCGTGTCGGATCAGGCCACACAGACGAACCACACCCACGCGCGGATCCGTGACCTCGACCGACCACGGCTCGGCCGCCGGTGCCCCAGACGGCGTGAGCCGGTGCTGGAGATCGCGGGCGATGGTCCAAAAGTGGCCGCCGAAGATGCTCATGCTGATCGCAAGCTATGCCACGTTGACCCGCCTTCGACGGCGCGCTAGCTTCCCCGCGTGACGAGCGGGGAGCCCGCGCAACCCTCGGGTCCGAGCCTGCGCTTGGTGTTGGGATCGATCCTGATCCTGAGCGTAGTTTTGGGGGTGCTCGCGTACTGGCGCTTCACCGTCTCCGAACGCCACATCGCCCAGGCCTTGCAAGAGATGGATCGCGAGGGACCCAATCTCGACACCGAGGAGTGCGTGGGCAGGGTGCTCGAGTGGCACGCTCGCTGTGAGGCCAACAAGCCGCTGTGCGACGAGAGCGTGGCGCGCGTGCTCACGCACTGCCTGGTGGGCCGCGATCGCAACGATTACTGCGATACCCTGGACCTCTCCTCGGCCAAGGCGCAGTGGGTCTTCCAGAAGTGCGAAGAGCGAGGCGCGTCGTGCCGTGACAAGAAGCGGTGTGCGTGCGCTAGCGCGTACCGCACGATCGACAGCTTCTGCCGTCATGGGCAAGGAGGCGTATCGCTGTGACGGGCGGCTGGACCCGCGCTCGAGACTTCGTCGCGCTCACCAAGCCCGGGGTCACGCGGATGTGCGTGGTCACCACGGCCGGAGGTCTGGCGCTGGCCCCCGGCGAGCTCGAGACGAGCGTGGGCATCGCGGCGCTGATCGGAAGCGGCCTGGCCGTCGGTGGGGCGAATGCCCTCAACATGTGGTGGGAGCGAGACTCCGACGCCAAGATGGTCCGGACGCGGCGGCGCCCCTTGCCCGCAAAGCGCCTGACCCCGGACGCCGCGCTTCGCTTCGGCCTCGGTCTGGTGGCCGCGTCCTTCTTGGTGCTGGCGCTGGGCACCAACCTGCTCACGGCCATGTTGGCCCTGTCGGCGGTCGCGGCCTACGTGCTGGTCTACACCCCGCTCAAGAAGCGGACCCCGGCCGCGCTGGTGATCGGTGCCGTGCCGGGGGCCGTGCCGCCGCTGCTGGGGTGGACCGCGGTGACGGCCTCGGTCGACGCGCCCGCGCTGGTCCTCTTCGGGATCTTGCTGGTGTGGCAGATTCCTCACTTCATCGCGATCGCGCTGTATCGAAAGGAGGAGTACGCCCGCGCGGGGATCAAGGTGCTTCCTCTCGTGCGCGGGGAGCCGATCGCCAAGATTCAGGCGGTCGCGTGGGCCATGGTGCTCGTGCCGCTGTCTCTGCTTTTGACGCCGATGGGGGTCGCGGGCGCGTTCTACCTGGTGTGCGCGTTCCTCTTGGGCTCCGTCTTCCTCGCCTGGAGCTTCACGGGGCTGGATGATCGCGCGGGTCGCAAGTGGGCGCGTGGATACTTCCTGGCTTCGGTGGCGTACCTACCGGCGCTGACGCTGGCCCTGGTCGTCGACGTGGTGATCTGATGGCCTCACCTCCCCCGGACTACGTGCCGCCGCCCTGGCTGCGGTTCGTTCGCAAGAACATCTGGGTGATCGCGTTCGTCCTGGGCGCGATCACCATCACGTTGCTACGTCCGCTGACCCGCCACGTTCCCGACCCGCCCCCGGTGATGTTCCACCTGCCGGACTATCGTCTGGTCGACCACGAGGGCCGGGCGTTCACGCCCGACACCATGAAGGGAAAGGTGTGGGTTGCGGGCTTCATCTTCACCCGGTGCCCCAGCACCTGCCCGGCGGTGACCCGGGCGATGGCGGACCTGCGGGCGCGCTTCGACCGCAACTCGATCGACGTGCCCATGGTCTCGTTCACGGTGGACCCCGAGTACGACACCGTGAAGGTTCTCGCGGAGCACGCGGCCAACGTCGGTGCCGACGGGGAAACCTGGCGGTTCGTCACCGGTGAGCCCGCTGCGGTCCGTTCGTTGGTGGTCGAGGGCTTCAAGCTGGGCATGGGGGCACCCGAAGAGACCCCCAGTGGCGCCTTCGACATCGCCCATTCCACCAAGCTCGCGCTGGTCGATCGGGACGGGAACGTGCGCGGATACTACGGCATCGAACCGGATCAAGGCCTCGACGAGATCTTCCACCGTGCCGAGCAGATCGACCGCACGGAAAAGCCCGAGAAATGAAGCGCGCGTGGTGGATGCTCGGCCTGGCGATCGTCGCCTGCGGCGGCGGTGAGAAAGCGCCGCAGTTCACCGAACCGATGACCCTCGGGGCCGTCACGGTGAGCGCCGAGGTGCTCAACAGGGGTGCACACGTGTACACGCTGCGCTGCGCGACGTGTCACGGAAGCGACGGCTCGGGGCAGGGGCCCGGTTCCCGGGCGCTGTCGGAGCCGCCGCGGGATTTTCGCGAGGCGGACTTCAAGTACAAGAGCACCGGCGAAGGGGAACTCCCCACCGACGAAGATCTCGCGGTGACGATCCGTCGCGGTCGCGTGGACCGGGGTATGCCCGCCTGGCCGGCGCTCTCCGACGAGGACGTGCACGCGGTGGTGCAGTACCTCAAGACGTTTTCGCCGCGCTGGCAGACCTCGCCCGAGGCGCCGAAGTAGCCGCGGCCCTGCCCGCGCCGCATCGTCGGAGCGCGGCGCCGGCCGGGGCCACCCCACGGCGGCGGCCCCAGGCTGGTTCGCGCCCGACGTGAGAGCACGGGCGCGGACGGCGGGTCCGGGGTATGGCTCGGTCCCCGGGGGGGATCCTCGCGTGCGACGACGCGGACGCGTCGTTGGTTGCCGACACTTGCTTTGCGGCCCGGGAAGCCTTGCGGGCTTCTGGCGCAATTGCTACGGTCCGCGCCGGGACAAGCGGGATGTACGCAAGACCACGGTTCGCGCACCGACGCGACCTGAGCAAGGCACGGGCAGCTCGTGATCCGAACTTCGTTCGACACGGTGCTGCTCGTTTTTCGAGAGGGGTGCACTGACGTGCCGGCCATCTTTCCTCGCTGGACGAACAACATTCCCATCGTCCTCGGGTTGCTCGCCCCACTGGCGGGCGCCGGAGCGATCTTCGGGGTCTGGTACTGGTTCTCTCCCAAGTACACGGACGTCGGATATCGGCCGCGGCAGCCCGTGCCGTACAGCCACAAGCTGCACGCCGGCGACCTTGGGATCGATTGTCGGTATTGCCACAACACGGTCGAAGAAGCGGCTCACGCCGCGATTCCGCCCACGGCAACCTGCCTCAACTGCCACGAGAATCTGGTTCGGACCACCAACCCGGGCGGCCCGTACGAGAAGCGCGTGCAGCCGCTGCGCGACAGCGCCAAGACGGGTGAACCCATCGAGTGGATTCGCGTGCACCAGCTTCCCGACTACGCGTACTTCGACCACTCGGCCCACCTCGCGGCGGGTGTCGGGTGCTCGACCTGTCACGGCCGGGTCGACCAGATGGAGGTGGTGGAGATGAAGAACCCGCTCTCGATGAGCTGGTGCCTCGAGTGCCACCGGAATCCCAAGCCCAACTTGCGGCCGCTCGATCGCATCACCGACATGAACTGGGATCCCGAAGCGGAGCCCTACGATGCGGACCGCGATGCCAACCGCAAGCGAAAGGTCAGTCCTCCCTTGCACTGCTCGGGGTGTCACCGATGACGAAGTCCAAGCAGCACCCTTCACCACCCGTGTCCGACGCGGGGGCCAACGGTCCCACGCGACGGTACTGGCGTAGTCTCGAGCAGCGGCGTCTGCCCCACGACGCCGAGGCCGACGCCTGGCGGGAGTTCCCCCCCGGGGCCGAGCACGCACCGGTCGAGCTGCGCTCGCCGGGTGTGTCTCGCCGAAAGTTCTTCGGCATCATGGGCGCCTCGGCTGCGCTCGCCGGCGCCACGGGCTGCGTGCGCAAGCCCGTGGAGCACATCCTGCCGTACGCCAAGCGGCCCGAGGAGATCATCCCCGGCAAGCCGATCTACTACGCGACGGCCTACCAGCTCGGCGCCACCGTCGAGGGGCTGACGGTCGAGTCTCAAGACGGCCGCCCCACCAAGGTGGAGGGCAATCCCAAGCACTCCGGCTCGCAGGGCGCCACCAGCCCGTGGTCGCAGGCTTCGGTGCTCGATCTCTACGACCCGGCCCGTACTCGCGTGCCGCATCGCCGCGGCGCCGAGGGGCTCGAGCCCACCGACTGGGACACCGTCCGCGAAGAGGTCGGCAAGCTGCTCGACGAGGCCCAGGCGAGCGGGGGCAAGGGGCTCGCGCTGGTGATTCGCCATCCGGCGTCGCCGACCCAGCGCGGCCAGCTCAAAGCGTTCCGCGAGCGCTTCCCGAACGCGCGCGTGTTTCTCGACGACCTCGTGGCTCCGGTCAACGCGCAGGCCGCCGCCGAGATGATCGGTGGCCAGGGGGCGCGGGCGCGGTACCACCTCGACGACACCAAGGTCGTGTTCGCGGCCGATTCCGACTTCCTGCTCACCGAGCAGGACACGGTGCGGCTGTCTCGCGAGTGGGCGCGGACGCGCCGGATGGTCGGACCGACCGATCCGATCTCGCGCCTGTACGTGGTGGAGCCGCACTTCACCGTCACCGGGGGCATGGCCGATCATCGGCGCAGGGTTCGGGCCGGTCAGGTCGGCGACGTCCTCGTCGCGCTGGCTCACGAGCTCGCCAGCGGCAATCACGGGGCCGTGAAGCTGCCTCGCGGAGCGAGCCTGGACGGGTTGCCGAGCGTCCAGCTCGACCCCGATCTCCAGAAGTTCGTGCAGGTGCTCGCTCGCGATCTGACGAGCAAGGAGCATCAGCACAAGTCGGCGATCGTGGTCGGTAGCCGCCAGCCGCCGTGGGTGCATGCGCTGGGCTACCTGCTCAACGCGATGCTGGGCAACCAGGGCGTCAGCCTCCGCTGGATGATCGACACTCAGGCCGTCGCCACCGAGAGCCTGGACGATCTGGCGAAGGCGCTCGCCGCGGGCGAGATCGACACGGTCCTGTGCCTGGAGACCAACCCCGTCTACGACGCCGCCGGGTCGCTGGGCCTGGCGGAGGCGATGGGGCGGGCCAAGGCCGTGGTGCACATGGGGTTGCTCGCCGACGAGACCGCCGCGATCGCGACCTGGCACCTTCCGGTGTCGCACTACCTGGAGGCATGGGGAGATCTCGAGGCCACCGACGGTACGGTCACCATCTGTCAGCCGCTCATCGCCCCGCTGCACGGGACGTACAGCCCGGTGGAGCTCTTGGGGTTCCTCGGCAGCGGGCGGATGATCGACGGGTACAGCCTGGTCAAGGGGCACTGGCAGCAGACGCTCGGGGTCCAGTTCTCCGAGAAGCGATGGCGCCAGTGGCTGCACGACGGGATCGTCACCGGGATCCCGCGTGATCCGGGTATGCCGGCCCTCGACGGCTGGGGACGACTCGGAGAGGCGATCGCCGACGGGCGGTCGAGCACCGAGGGGTGGGAGATCAACATCCACCTCGACCCGTGCCTGCTCGACGGGCGCTTCGCCAACAACGCGTGGATGCAGGAGCTGCCCCACGCGATGAGCAAGCTGACTTGGGACAACGCCGCCTACGTCAGCCCGACCAGCGCGGCGGAGCTCGGGGTCGGCAACGAGGCCATGGTGAAGATCACCGTCGAGGGGCAGACCCTCGAGATTCCGGTCTTCATCGCCCCTGGCCAGGCCGACAAGACGGTGTCGCTCACGCTGGGACGAGGCCGGAAGATCGCCCGCGGCGAAGTCGCCGAAGGGGCCGGCTTCGACGTCAGCGTCGTCCGACCCGCCGGGGCGGCCTGGTTCGCGTCGGGGCAGGTCGCCGCTTCGGGCGGGACGTACACCCTGGCGAGCACGCAGGACTACGGGAGCATGAAGCCGCCGAGCGTGGCGGGGTTCGACTTCCCCGAGCGCGCCATCGCGGTCGAGATGACCCGGCAGGAGTTCAAGGACCAGCCCAACTACGTCGAGCAGTTCTACATGATGGAACCGTCTCGGCTGCAGCACCTGTGGGATCCACCCAAGCTCACGGGCAAGCAGCAGTGGGGGATGAGCGTCGACCTCAACGCCTGCACCGGGTGCAACGCCTGCGTCGTGGCGTGTCAGGCCGAGAACAACATCCCGACCGTGGGCAAAAAGCAGATCCTGCGGGGCCGCGAGATGCACTGGATGCGCATCGACCGGTACTACCGGGGCGACGACGAGAACGAGCCGACCGCGATCGTCCAGCCGATGTTCTGTCAGCACTGCGAGGCGGCCCCGTGCGAGACGGTATGCCCGGTGGGCGCCACCGCACACAGCCCCGAAGGCCTCAACGACATGGCCTACAACCGGTGCAT
>CAZYSW010000332.1:0-6784 GCA_964650105.1 uncultured Nannocystaceae bacterium | reverse complement strand
GTGCTCGCGGGCATGGAGCGGGCGCTCGAGCTCCGGGAACTTTCCGGGTTGTCGAATCACGCGTCCGTCGGGGTGGTACTGGTCCATCACGTTCACGTAGGTGCGGGGGTCGAGGTCGGCCAGCCAGCGCAGGATCTCCCGCGGATCCTCCAGCCCTCCGGGCATCACCAGGTGACGGACCAACAGGCCTCGTCGCGCCAGCCCGTCCTCACCGATCTGCAGCGGTCCGACCTGGCGGTGCATCTCGGCGATCACGCGACGCGCCACGTCGGGATAGTCCTTGGCCTTGAGGTACCTCGCCGCGCGGTGCGGGTCCCAGTACTTGAAGTCGGGCATGTAGATGTCGACGATGCCGTCCAGCAAGCGCAAGCTGTGCAGCGAATCGTAGGCGCTGGTGTTGTACACGATCGGGAGGTTCAGCCCGCCCTCGATCGCGTAGGGCAGCGCTTCGAGCACTTGCGGGACCACGTGCTCGGGCGTGACGAAGTTGATGTTGTGACACCCCTGGGCCTGGAGATCCAGCATGAGCCCGGCGAGCTCTCGCGCGTCGACCTCCCGCCCCTGCCCCTCGTTCGACGTCTCCCAGTTCTGGCAGAAGACGCACCGGAGGTTGCACCACGAAAAGAAGATCGTCCCGCTGCCTTTCCACCCGCGCAGGCAATCCTCCTCGCCGAAGTGCGCAAACGCGGTCGACACCCGCGCCTTTCGGCCCGTGTGACACAGCTTCCGCGCGTCGGCGAGCCGATCCACCCCGCAGTCTCGGGGGCAGACCGTGCAGCGCTCCAGCTCCCTCAACGCCTCCTCGACGCGACGGCTCAGCTCGCCGCGACGATGCAGCTCCAGATAGGACGGCCACCGCACACCCGAACTCTAGCAGGGAATCGGAAGCGTCCCGCGCGGCGACACCGTCCCCGCCGCGCCCGGTCGCATCGCTCGACGCTCGCACCGACGATGCCCGCACGTTGTTTCGACCTCGCGCTTCGCCGAGGCCGCCGTCGATCCCTGCCGACGTCCGCGACCCCGTCCGCGCCTCGCACCTCGCCGCCTTCGGGGGCCACCGCACGACCGCGAGCGCTCCGCGTCTTCGACCGTCACGGCACCGTCACGCACCCGTGCGTGTGCGGCTCGCCACTCGGGGCGGGCTCGTGCACCGGCACGGGCCCGGGGACCAACGCCGACATCACGCACGCCTCGTAGATCGGGTCACCCTGGTCGGGATGGTCGACGTCGTTGGCCTGCGGGACGGGGTCGGGGATCGACACGCCGAACCGCACGAAGAACGGCTCCCGGTATTCGTCGACCCACGTCGTGAAGGGTTCGTCTCCCTCGATCGTGCCGCTGCGCTGGAAGATCCGATACGTGGTGATCTCCCGACAGAAGTTGCACATCCGGTCCTCCACCCTCAGCAGGCCCGAGCCCCCGTAGTACTGCGCGTTGTCGTGCGTGCCGTTCATCAGGCAGAGCAACTCGGCGTGAAAGCCGACGGACGGCACCCCGAACGCCCCGACCAGCCCGTCGGTGTCGTGGAACCCGTGGCCCGCGAGCAGATGCGCCCACGGCAACTGTGCACACTGGTCGGTGCCGACCACGTTGCTGGTCGGCGAGTACTGCGGGGGCGAGTTGTCGTTCTCCAGGTACTCGTCGCGCAAAGCGGCAAAAGCGTGGGTGAACTCGTGTGCATGCCCCACCCCGAACGCCGACGACAGTCGCTGAGACGGGTCTGCCGGGTTGCGCAGGGTCGTCGCGCGGCCACTGACGGACGCGCGGCCATAGTTCGGATCGAAGATGAGGAACGCGGCGGTGTGGGCCCGAACGGTCCCGAACCCGCCCCCCGAGAAGTCGGTGGGCGGAAACGGAAAGGCGTCGAGCTCGGCCCACGCCCGGCTCGCCGTCTCGCCGTCGGTAGGGATGGAGAGCGTCTGGGCGAAGCTCCCCGACGCGTCGACCGGCACTGCGAATGCCGTGTCGGGGTTCGCGGCGCGGATGGTGGTGTTCGACGCGGCCGGCAGGTACCACACCACGAACGCCTCCGAAAAGGTCGCGTACGGCTCGATGCCGAACACCAGATCGACCCACGCATCCACGTCGTTGGAGCGGTCGCCGTCGTGCTCCGAATCGTCGTGAAACGACGACAGGTCGCTCGCCGTGTAGCCCTCCGCGAACAGCAACACGTGCAGGCGCGCATCCACGGGCACCTTGGGCGTCGGCTCCCCGGTCAGCACGTCGTCGAAGACACCGCTCCCGAACTGCTCGAGCACCCACTGGCCGCCCGGCGTCGCTGCGATCTCGGCCGACGGCGAGCTCTCGCCTCCCGGCCCGACCGCCGTGATCACGTAGTGGTACTTCGTCCCGTTGTCGAGCTTGCGGTGCTCGATGGCCGCCGCATCGGCCTCGATCACCGCGCCGGTCTGCGGTGTCACGCCCGGCTGCGTCGACCAGTAGATGCGATACCCGGTCGCGCCGGGCACGGCGTCCCAGTCCAGCCCGATCACCCCGTTGGACGCCACGGCGAAAAAGCCGGTGGGTGGCGGCGGAGCCTCGTCGACCCCCTCGCTGCTCGATCCGTCGTCGCTGCCTTGCGAGGCCTCCGAAGCACCCGCGGTTTCGTCCGCGGGGTCGTTCCCCGAGCCACCGGTCTCGGCCGACGTCGTGTCCCCCGACGCCGTCGCATCGGCGGAGTCGGTCTCCGCCATCGCCCCCGCCCCGTCATGGCACGCGGTCACGAGCGAGCCCCAAACCATCACGCAGGCGAAGCGACCCATCGATCCACCTCCTCGCTCGGAGCGTACGGGTCGTCCTCGCGCGCGAGCAAGCGATCCCTTCGTAGTGCCCGACACCGGCGCGGCGGGTCACCGACTTCTCGACGCGCAGAACCCCCTGCCGCCTACGTCAGCGCCCTGCCCACCTGGTAGACGACGAACGCCGCCACGTACGCGATGGTGGTCATCGAAAAGAACATGAACACCGGCCAGCGCCAGGTCCGAGTCTCGCGCCGCACCACCGCCAAGGTGGACATGCACATGCAGGCGTAGACGAAGAACACCATCAGCGCCAACCCGCTCACCTGGTCGTAACGTCGCTGGCCGGTCTCGGGGTCGACGTCCTCGCGGATCGCCTTGCGCAGCTCCACGGGGTCGTCGTCGTCGGCCTCCATCCCGTACACCAGGCCCAGCGTGCTGACCAGGACCTCGCGCGCCGCGAAGCTCCCGATGATCCCGATCCCCATCCGCCAGTCCTGCCCGATGGGCTCCAGCGCGGGCTCGAGGGCCTTGGCCGCCCGCCCCCCGTAGCTCTCGGCGATCACGGTCGGCCCCCCTTCCCCGGCCCCGGTGTCCTCCCGCGGAAACGACAACACCCCCCACAAAATGATCGTGAACGCCAGGATCACCGTCCCCGCGTGCCGCACGAAATCCTTGGTGCGGTCGTACACGACCAACAGCGTGTTGCCGATCCGCGGTACGCGATACGGCGGCAGCTCCAGCACCAACGGCGGTGTGGGGCTGCGGAGAATGGTGCGCTTGTATACGAAGCCCATCGTCAACGCCGAGACCGTCGACAGGGCGTACATGCTCAACAACACCAGCCCCCGATCCACCGAAGGGCTCACCCACGGATCGTCGGTGACGAACAGCGCCCCGATCACCAGAGCGTAGATCGGCAACCTCGCCGAGCAGCTCATGTACGGGATCATCAAGATCGTCACCAGACGATCGCGGAAGCTGGAGATCGTGCGCGTAGCCAGGATGGCCGGGATCGCGCAGGCATACCCCGAAAGCAGGGGGATGAACGCCCGCCCGTGCAGGCCGAGGCGCGCCATCAGCCGATCGAGCAAGAAGGCTGCGCGCGCCAGATAGCCCGAGTCCTCCAGCAACCCGATGAACAGGAACAACAGCGCGATCTGGGGCACGAACACCAGCACGTTGCCGACGCCGGCGATCACTCCGTCGGTGACCAGCTCGGTGAACAGCCCCGGTCCCAGCGCCGCGGCGACCCACGTCGACAGGTCGCCGATCAGCCCCTCGATCACGTTCATGATCGGCTCGGCCCACGAGAAGATGGAGACGAACACCACGGCCATGATCAGCACGAAGACGATCAAGCCCAGCACCTTGTGCGTCAGCACGCGATCGGCTCGATCCGACCAGGTCATGGCCGGGGCGGCGTCCCGGATCGACTCCGCGTGACCGATCGCGGCCAGGATCGCGTCGACCTCCGCGTATCGGCGTGCGACGAGCTCGAGCGCCGCCTCGCGCAGCTCCCCGTCGTAGGCCGCCAGCACCCGGTGCTCCTCGGGGGTCGCCCCCGTCAACTGCTCACGCCCGGCAGCGGCCGATACGATCAACCAGCGCGCGCGGCTCGGCGTCGTCACCTCCCCGAGCTCGGCCAGGATCGTCCGCACCCGGGCGTCCTCGCCCGGATCCAAAAGCCGCGCCTTCGCGTCGATCCCCGCCGCCTCGCGCAGCGCCTCGACCACCTCGGCCGCACCCTTTCCGCTCCGGGCGATCGTCGGCACCACCGGCACGCCGAGCTCGCGCGCCAGCACGGCCGGGTCCACCTCCAGCCCCGCCTCGCGCGCCGTGTCGATCATGTTGAGGGCCACGACCACCGGAAGGCCGAGCTCGAGGACCTGCAGCGCCAGGTAGAGGTTGCGCGCCAGGTTGCTGGCGTCGAGGACCAGCAAGATGACGTCGGGGGGCGCCTCGTCGGCCCCCGTCAGGGCCCGAAACGCGACCGCCTCGTCCTCCGACGTCGCCGTCAACGAGTAGGTCCCCGGCAGGTCGACCACCTGCATGGCGTGCCCGTCGAACCGCGACGCCAGGTGGCCGACGCGACGCTCCACCGTGACGCCCGGGTAATTGCCCACCTCGTGCCGCGAGCCCGTGAGCACGTTGAAGAGGCTCGTCTTCCCCACGTTGGGGTTGCCGGCCACGGCGACGGTGAGATGAGCGCCCTTCAAATCCGTTTCACCATCACCATGGCCGCCTCGGCGCGGCGCAGCGAGATGTGATAGCCGCGAAGCTGGAACTGCAGCGGATCGCCCATCGGCGCCCGTTTGATGAGCTTGACGTGCGTACCGGGCACGAAGCCCATCTCCATGAGCCGCACCGCCATCGCCGGTTCGCCGCGTACCGCCTCGACCGCTGCGGAGCGCCCCAGCTCGAGGCCATCCAGGCTGGTGGAGCGCTCCACGGGCTCAGCATGCGGCGGCCGCGTGCAGGGGTCAAGCGCGCCCGCGGTCGGCCGACGCGCACGACCTGTCCCGGCACGCGTTTCGCAGGCGACCTCGTCGCGCGAGCTGAGTCACGCCCGATACCCTCCGTGCCACGTCGGACCTCGCGCCTCGCCGCGTGCACGACTCGGCGTAGGGAGCCCAGGCGATCTCGACGACGTCTTGCGGGCGCGCACGAATGCAATCCCCTTCGACGTCGACCGGATTGCCAACGCGGCATCGGAAACGTCCCACCAGGCGACGACACCGTCCCCGCGAACGCTGGCTGCGTTGCTCGACGCTGGCAATCCGCCGGCGTGTCTTTGGGTCTCGTGCCTGGCCAGCGCCGACGCGGACGGCGTTCGCACCCACGCGACTCGTCCGACCTGCTAGCCTTCGCCCGTTCACGACGGGCAGGAGGCACATGCAGTACGGAAATCTCGGACGAAGCGGCCTGAAGGTGTCGACTTTGTGCCTGGGCACGATGACCTTCGGCGAAGCCGACGAAAACTCCTTCATGCATCGCGTGGGGTGCGACGAGGCGACGTCGTTCCTGATCATGAATCGGGCGCTGGACGCGGGCATCAACTTCTTCGACACCGCCGACGTGTACGGCCAGGACGGCCTCACCGAGCGCGTGATCGGAAAGTGGTTCGCCAAGGACCGGCGCCGCGACGAGGTGGTGCTCGCCACCAAGTTTCGGTTCCGGATGAACGAGGGCCCCAACGGGACCGGGGCGTCGCGCTACCGCATCGTCAAGACGGTCGAGGACAGCCTGCGGCGCCTGCAGACCGATCGCATCGACCTCTATCAGATCCACATGCAGGACATCGACACGCCCGAGGAGGAGACGCTGCGCGCGCTCGACGATCTGGTGCGCCAGGGCAAGGTCCTGTATCTGGGCGCCAGCAACTATGCGGCACATCGGCTCGTCGACAGCCTGTGGATCAGCGAGACGCAGCACCTCGAGCGCTTCGTCGCCTTGCAGATGCAATACAGCCTGATGGTCCGGGACCTCGAGCGCGAGCATGTGCCCGCCGCGCTCCGACACGGCCTGGGCATCCTCCCCTGGTCGCCCCTGGCGAGCGGCTTCCTCAGCGGCAAGTACCGCCGCAACGAAAAGCCGACGGAGGGCAGCCGACTCGCCAAGTGGCAGGATCGCTTCGCCCGCTACGACAACGACCGGGGCTGGAACGTCGTCGACACCGTGTGCACCGTGGCCGCCGAGCTCGGCGCCGAGCCGGCCGAGGTCGCGCTCGCCTGGGTGTTGCACAAGCCCGGTGTCACGTCGGCGATCTTCGGGGCTCGCTCCGTCGAGCAGCTCGACAGCAACCTCCGGGCTGCCGACCTGCGCCTGCCCGACGACGCCATGAAGCGCCTCGACGAGGCGAGCAAGCCCGACTTGGGATACCCCTACGACTTCATCGGGCGCGTCCAGGGTCGGTGGTGACGCTCCCCGTCGACGCGATCGTCCCCGAGCTGCTCGCCTCGCTGGGGCGCCAGCGCAACTTCGTTTTGCAGGCCGCGCCCGGCGCCGGCAAGACCACCCGCGTCCCTTTGGTCCTCCTTCGGCAC
>CAZYSW010000331.1:1598-6818 GCA_964650105.1 uncultured Nannocystaceae bacterium | reverse complement strand
GGGAGCGATCTTGAGGTAGCCTCCCACGTGGTGGGTGACCAATTCCTCGACGTACTCGGGCGACTCCACGGCCAGGTCGTAGCGCACCCCCGAAGCGATGAGCACCTTTCGGATGCCCGGCAGCGCCCGCGCCTTGCGGTATAGCGCGACGAGGTGCCGGTGGTCGGTGCCGAGGTTCGAGCAGATCCGCGGAAACACGCACGATGGCCGCCGACAGGCCGCCTCGATCTCCCGGCTCTTGCACGCCAGACGATACATGTTCGCGGTGGGGCCACCCAGATCCGAGATGATCCCCGTGAACCCCGGCACCGTGTCCCGCACCCGCTCGATCTCTCGCAGCACCGACGCCTCGGAGCGGTTCTGGATGACGCGCCCCTCGTGCTCGGTGATCGAGCAGAACGAGCAGCCCCCGAAACACCCCCGCTGGATGGTGATCGAGAAGCGGATCATCTCGTAGGCGGGGATCTTGGCCTCGCCGTATCGCGGGTGCGGACGACGGGTGTAGGGCAGCTCGTAGATGCGGTCCATCTCCGCCGTGGCGAGCGGGATCGGCGGAGGGTTCAGCCACACGTCGCGGTTGCCGTGCGCCTGCACCAGCGCCCGTGCGTTGCCCGGGTTGGCCTCCAGGTGCAACACGCGCGAGGCGTGGGCGTACAGCACCGGATCCACCTTCACGCTCTCGTAGCTCGGCAGGCGCACCACCGTCTTCGCGCGATCGTGGCGCAGCGCCGTCGCTCGTCGGGATCGCAGGGGCACCAAGGTGGCCTCGGCCGAGGGGCCCACCTCGGAAGACGGCCCCATATAAAGATCGGGGGATGGCGCGACCGGACCGGGGCGGTCGATCGACGTGGAGTCGATCTCCACGAATCCTTCGGGTCGGCCCGACCGGACGAAGGCCGTGCCGCGCAGATCGTCGATCGTCTCGATGCGCTCGCCCTTGGCCAACCGATGGGCGATCTCCACGATCTGCCGCTCGGCGTTGCCGAACACCAAGAGGTCGGCGCGGGCATCGAGCAGGATCGACCGCCGCACCTTGTCCTGCCAGTAGTCGTAGTGCGCGATCCGGCGCAGGCTCGCCTCGATTCCGCCCACCACGATGGGAACGTCACGAAACGCCTCCCGGCAGCGCTGGGCGTAGACGATGACCGATCGGTCGGGGCGTCGTCCCCCTTCCCCCCCGGGCGTGTACGCGTCGTCCCGGCGGATCTTGCGGTCGGCCGTGTACCGGTTGACCATCGAGTCCATGTTGCCGGCCGTGACGCCGAAGAAGAGCGTCGGACGGCCCAGCGCCGCGAAGGCCCGTGGCGTGCGCCAGTCGGGCTGGGGGATGATGCCCACCCGAAAGCCGTGCGCCTCGAGCAAGCGCCCGATCAGCGCCATTCCGAAGCTCGGGTGATCGACGTAAGCATCCCCGGTCACCAGCACGACGTCGCACGCGTCCCACCCCAGCACGTCCATCTCTTCCCGGGTGGTGGGTAGGATCGGTGCCGGCAACAGGCGATGAGCCCAGTGCGGACGATGACCGAAGAGATCGGGTGCCGCTCGCATGTCGCCGGAGGTGTCGTACCGCATCGGTGAGCCGGGGGAAACGCGCCGTCGACGCCCATCTCCGAAAGCGCCGGAACGCGGCGACGACTGCGTTATTCTCCCGCCCCGTGGTTTCTGGCCGTTCCACGAAAGTCGGCTGGGTCGGCGCCATTGAGCACCTGCTCGGACGCGTCTCGACGCGCATCGTGCTCAGCGTCGCGATTGTCCTCAGCCTCATTCCCCACGACGCGATGGACGTGACGGACCTGTGGTTCCTCGCGCTCTTCACCCCCGAGTTCGTGGCGCGGGCGATCGTCGCCTGCCGCAAGGAGAGCGAGGACGGAACCCCGCACCCGATCGAAGGCGTCGGGTGGCGATGGCCGCGACCGCTGCAGTTCGCCCTCTTGGTGGTCGATCTGGTGGCGCTCTTGTCCTTCTTGCCGTGGGGCGCCCTGCACTCGACTCGCTGGCTGCGGTTGTTCCGACTCACGCGCACGGTGATGCTCCTGCGCTACTGGGCTCCGTTGGCCCGCGACCTGTGGGCGGTGCTCCGTCGCCGCGAGCGTGCCCGGCAGCTCACCCTGATGGCGGCGGCGGTCGTCATCGTCGCCTTCGCCGGCACCGTCTTTCTCAATCACGTGACGGACGAGGTCGGCGACGACTTCGACGGCGACGGCGAGATCGGCGACCCGCACGACCACGTGTTCTGGGTCCGGATGTGGTGGGCGTTCCGCCAGATCCAGGACGCGGGCAATCTGCTCGCCTCACCGCACGACTTCGGGACCCTCGTCGTCAGCCTGGGCCTCATGCTGTTCGGGCTGTTCATGATCAGCTTCCTCATCGGTATCGGGACCGATGCGGTCAGCGAGCTCATGGAGCTGAGCAACCTTCGCTCGTCGGGCCTGCAGCGCCATACCGTCCTCATCAACATCACGCCCGGCACCCGTCAGCTCTTGTTCGAGGTCATCGGCGAATACCGAAAGCTCATCCCCGACGACATCCGCCCCTTCACGTTGCGATGGCTGCGGGAGCTCCGAAAGAACTCGCGGCGACGGCGGGAGTTCGTGGTGGTGGGCAACGGCCCCGAGCCCCCGGACTTCATGCGCGAGCCGGAGTTTTCCCGCATCTACTATCGGGAGAAGAAGGACGTCGACGACGAGGCCTTCCTCGATCGCGCCGACGTTCCGGTCGCGCGTCGTGTGGTCGTGCTCGCCGACGTCGACGCCGACGAGCCCGATCACGAGACGGTACGCACGCTTTTGACCATCGTGGAACGGCTGCGCCAGACCACCGACCACGACGAGACGGCGAAGACCACCCTCATCGCCGAGATCCTCGACGAGAGCAACATCGGGGCCGCGCGAAAGGCCATCGCCCGCGCCTCGGGCCGCCTCGAAGCTCACATCATCCCCACCGAGCGGTTGCTGGCCCTGTTCGTCGCCTGCGTTGCGCGTCGGCAGGGCGTCGCGCGCCTGCTTCACCAGCTCTTGCCCAGCAGCGGGCACGAGCTGTACACCCACGATTACGAGCGCGACGGCGACGAACGGGTGCTCCCGTCACTGGCAGGCTCGCCCGCCCGTGTGCACGACCATATCTACTGGCGCGGGGCGACGCGTCCCCCGTCGCGCCGCGTGCTGACCGTCGGGGTGCTGGTCCGCGAGGAGGGCCGCACCGAAGGGCCTCCGCGCGTGCTCCTCAACCCGCGCGAGTCGGATTTCGGACCGGACTCGCGCGAGCGCTTCGTGGGGTTCGTGGCGCTGGCTCCCAACCTCCGGGTCAGCGACGAATTCGCCGACGAGATCCTGCGGCACCCCCTCGAGCCGGCCGCGGCCCTCGCCCCACCCGAGGCCGCGATCCCGCCCCTCCACCCCGACGCCACCAACCCGCTGCGCAAGGTCGTCATCTGCGGGTTCCGTCCCGCCACCGTCGATCTGGTCGAGGCGCTGGTCCGGACCCAACCCGACGCCGAGATCCTGGTGCTCGTCGAGGACGAGGCCGCCAAGGCAGCGGCCCTGGACGCGTTCGACGGCCAGGCCAACCTCGTCCGCACCGGTCTACTCTCCAGCGACCGCGGCACGTTCGGGATGAACCATGCAGGCTTCCTCGAGGGCCACCGAGAAGGGTCGACCCGGACTTTCGGCAAGATCTGGATCGAGACCGGAGACTGGACCTCTTCGCGCCAGCTCCTGTCGTTGCCGCACGGTTTCGGTGCCGCACCGCAAGCCGATGCGGTCATCCTGATCTCCAGCGCGCGCTCGGGCTCCGACGGCCGTATCACGAGCGCGCTCATGAAACTCGAGCACCTGCAGGACCACATCGCGGCCCGCAACGGCAGCCGGCACCCGCAGACGTTGATCGCCGAGTTGATCAACGGCGACCTCGCCCGGCGGCTGGAGAACCGCTATCGAGCGCTCGGACGCGAGGACATCATCGTGTTCTCGCTCCACGAGCTTCGGGCGTTCTTCATGTTCCAGTCGGTCGTCGTGCCCCGCTTCCACCTCGTCTACGGCGAGCTGATGGCACCGTGGGGCCAGAGCTTCGCCCGCATGCGACCGGCCGCGCCCGGCCGTGGGCGGTGCACGTTCGCCCAACTCGCCGGCGAGCTGCATCGCGCCGGACACGTGCTGATCGGGGTCGAGCTCCGCGGACCCGACGGCGAACGAGAGTTCTTTCTCGCCCAGGGCGATCCCTCCGCCGACGACGAGGTGCCGCTGGATCGCCTCGAGAGCCTGTGGGTCATCCGACCCGACGACGCCCCCCTGGCCGAGGAACGACCCTCGCCCCGCGTGGGCATCGCCGCGCCCGCCTGAGCGGCGGGACGGGCTCAATTGTAGGTGGGGAGCAGCGAGTACCGGTCGGCGTACTCCAGCATCTGCTGAGCGAAATCGGTCGGGTACTCGATCTTCACGTCGACGATCTCGTCCCCCTCGGTGACGGGCACCAGACGGGGCTGAATGAAGCCGGCGTAGGGAGCGATGCCGAGCGCGTCGTAGCGCTTCTTCACCTCGGCGTGGAGCTCGGGATCGACCTTCACGCCGTACGTCTCCACCAGCGCCTTGCCGACCGCGTAGTCGCCCTCCGACTTGATTCGCTGCACCTCGCGGAGAAGCTCCCCGAAGAGCTTGCGCAACGCCTCGTAGTCGTTGATCACGAAGAACGTCTTGCCGTCCCGCTCCTTTCGCTCGATGACGTTGGCGTCCTTGCCGTTCTCGTAGGCCCACTTGGCGATCATCTGCCGATTGCGCATGTGGGATTCCTCGAGGTCCTCGCCCGGCTCGAGGCGGGCGAGCTGGACCATCAGACCGTTGCGGATGTAGTCGTCGTAGGCGGCCTTGCCCGTCTCGAGATCCTTCATCACGCCGATCTCCACCAGCTTCGGATCCATCAGGTAGTACAGCGCCACCAGATCCGCCCTGCCCTCCTCGAGGGTCGATGCGTAGTTCTTGAGGGTCTCCTTGGGCGTGCCCACCCCCTCCTTCAACTTGCCCGACGCGTGACCGACCACCTCGTGCAGGTCGGTGTGCAGCGTGTCGGCGACGTCCCCCCACT
Source organism: uncultured Nannocystaceae bacterium (assembly GCA_964650105.1). Taxonomy (GTDB): domain Bacteria; phylum Myxococcota_A; class Polyangia; order Nannocystales; family Nannocystaceae; genus CAZYSW01. Next base: position 1,742 of record CAZYSW010000331.1, on the reverse strand, counting down.
TCTTGGCCCGGGCGACCTCCTCGGGCGAGTACGCGAACTCTTCGATGACCCCGCTCGTCTTGGCTACGTTCTCGTAGGCGTGCACGATGTTGCCGAGGTTCACCGACTTCGAACCGTGCTCCGCCCGAATCCAGTTGGCGTTGG
>CAZYSW010000331.1:0-1588 GCA_964650105.1 uncultured Nannocystaceae bacterium | reverse complement strand
TACGGATTTATTCCCCGCACCTACGCGGACGATGGAGATCCCCTTGACGTCCTTCTTCTTGTAGGCGTCGGGGATCGTCGAGTGATCCTCGAACCACTGGGCCTCCTTGCCGATGGTGTCGATCCGTTTGCTCGCCTCCAGATCGCGAAAGGACACCACCGACTCGTAGGCCCCGCGGTAGCCCATCGGATCGCCGTACACCTCGATGAACCCGTTGATCACGTCCACCCGCGAGTCCGTGTCGGCGACCCAGGCGATCGAATACTCGTCGAAGGTCTTCAGGTCGCCCGTCTCGTAGTACTCGATGAGCTTCTCCAAGGCCGCCTTCTGGGCCTCGTTCTCCGCGACCGTCGTCGCCTTCTTCAGCCACTTCACGATCTCGGCGATCGCCGGCCCGTACATCCCGTCGACTTGCCACACCCGCTCCACCAGCTTTCCGTCCTCCTTGACGAGCTGCGAGTTGAGGCCGTGCGAGATCGGGCGGGGATCCTTCTTGTCCACCCGTTTGGCGTAGAAGCGCTCCACGTCCTTTTGCGTCACGCCCTCGCCGTAGTAGTTGGTGGCCGAGGTCGCCACGAGGTCTTCTTTGGGATCGAGGTTGACCCGCTTGGCGTCGATGGCGGGATCGAACATCGGACCGGCGATCTTGGCCAAGAACGCGTCCACCGTCTCTCCTTCGGCCAGCGGGAGGGTCTTCGGGTCCAGACCCCGCACCACCTTCTCGAACCACGCCTGGTCGAACCCGGGCTCGATCTTCCTCATCGAGTAGTGATGATGGATGCCGTTCGAGAACCACACCCGCTTGGCATACTTCATCAACTCCTGGAACTCGGGTGCGCTCCGATCACCGTCGTATCCCCGGACGATCGCCTCCAGCGTGCGCCGGATGGCGAGGTTGTGGCGGTAGTTCTGGTCCCAGATGATGTCGCGCCCCGACAAGGCGGCCTGGGACAAGTAGTAGACGAGCTTCTTCTCCTGCAAGGAGAGCTCCTCGAACCCGGGCACGCGGTAGCGGAGGATCCGGAGGTCGGCGACCTGCTCGGTCTGGTAGACGAAGTCGTCCTCGTCCGACGCGGTCGGCGTCGTCCCGTCCGCGCCGGCCTCGTCGTCGCGCGCATCGGTTTTGGCCGCGGACGCCTCCGACTTCGTCGATGCTCCGCCGGCGCCGGGTGTCGTCGCAGGTTCGGTCTTGCCGCAAGCGACGACCGAAAGTGAGCAACCGAGAACCACCGCAAGGGACAGATGACGCATCGGGCCAACCACATACCGGCTGGGCCCCCGATTGCAAGCTCCGTGCGTCGTGGTCGCGCTCACCCTTCACGCATCGAGTGCAATGCGGATCACGAATGCGGTCCGGACGACATCACCCAATCGGTGAGCGGCCCGAAGCCGTTCACGGGTACGTGGACCCCTCGACGGGTCCGCTCGGCACCACGCGGCCCGCGGGAACGTCCTCCGGCGGCGGTTCGGTCGGCGCGTCCCCGGACACGCCCGCTCCGGTCTCCCCGCCGTCCCTCGGAGCCGCGGGTGCGGCCGGCGCGGGGGCGTCGGCCGGGGACGGAGACACATCCGGCACGGGGGCCTCGGC
>CAZYSW010000330.1:0-6830 GCA_964650105.1 uncultured Nannocystaceae bacterium | reverse complement strand
GACCTCGTGGCACTGGGAAAGGCCGGGTCTCCGACGCGGGCCACCGCGCGCATGTCCTCCAAGCTCGTCGCGGCGCAGGAGGAGCTGACCCGCCTGACCGAACGCCACGAGGCGTCGAGCGATCGCGCCCGGCGGCATGCGAGGGCGGTCTTGCGGCCCTCGCGGTGCTCGAGCCCTGATTCGCCTCGGCCCGAGGATTGCGCAAGGCCGGCCGGTCGTCGCGAACGGTCGTCGACGCGGGGGCGACGGGGTCTCTGCTGGCCATGCGCTCGAGCGCGGCCAGGATGAGCGGGGGAGCGACCGCGAGTTCCCGTCGCTCACCGGCCGGCCATGCCGATCGTCTCGAGAACGCGTCGCCATCGAGGACTCGACGCCGTCGCCCGGGCCTACGACGCCTGGACTCGCGACGGCGTGCTCGAGCGCTTGTGGGGCGAGCACATCCATCACGGCTACTACCGGCACGGCCGGGTCGACGGCGGATTTCGTCGGGCGAAGGTCGAGATGATCGACCGGTTGCTCGCATGGGCGGAGATCGAGCGAGCCACGACCACGCTCGATCTCGGCTGCGGGATCGGGGGGAGCGCGCGTCATCTCGCCACGGTGCTCGGCTCGACGGTCGTGGGGGTGACGGTGAGCGAGGCCCAGGCCGGCCGTGCGCGGGCCCTGACGCCCCCCGACGCCTCGCGTCGCGTGACCTTCCTCGTGGCCGACGCCGCCGCGCTTCCCTTCGCGAACGACAGCTTCGACTTCGTGTGGTCGTGCGAGGCGGCCGAGCACATGCCGGACAAGCCGCGGGTGCTGCACGAGATCGTCCGCGTGCTCCGCCCCGGCGGTCGACTGCTGCTGGCGACCTGGTGCCGACGCTCCGAGCCTCCGGCGCTCGACCGGTCCGAACGGGCGCTCCTGGGGTCCATCCGTCGCGCGTGGGCGCTCCCCGACCTCGTGCCCCTGCACCACTGGGTCGAGTTGGCCGGACGCACGCCCGGGCTCACCGCGGTTCGAACCGCCGACTGGAGCGTGTTCGCGAGCCCGACCTGGCGCCACCAACTGACCGAGGGCTGGTCGGCGCTCCCGTGGCTCTTGCGTCGGCCGCCGGCCACGTTGTTGCGGACGGTCCGCGACGCCGTCGCGGTGACCGCCATGATCTCCGCCTACGACCGAGGTCTGGTGCGGTACGGCCTGCTTGCGGCCACCAAGACGGAGGACGCCCGGTGATGCGACGGCTTCGAGGCGTGCTGCATCCCGAGGCGTACCACGGTGGCCATCGGCGCACGCCGTTCTTCGAGGCCTGGTACGTCAAGGTCTCGACCGCCGAGCCCGCGCGATCGTGGGTGTTCATCCCCGGCATCTTTCGCGGACGCGACCGGGCCGAACACCACGCGTTCGTCCAGGTGGTCGACGCGTCGACCCGACGCGTGGCGTATCACCGGTTCCCCGCATCGGCGTTCGACGCCGCCGACGACCGCTTCGACGTCCGCGTCGCTGACAACACGTTCTCGCGCCACGGGCTGCGCGTGGTCCTCGACGGCATCGACGGGCGCCTGGAGTTCGATCGCATCGCGCCGTGGCCGGTGACCCTTCGCAGCCCCGGCATGATGGGGTGGTTCGCCTGGCTGCCCGTGATGCAGTGCTACCACGCCGTGGTCAGCTTCGACCACGGCATCCACGGCCACATGCAGGTGGGTGGCGAGCACGTCTCGTTCGAACGGGGCCGCGGGTACATCGAAAAGGACTGGGGGCGCAGCTTCCCCCGCACCTGGATCTGGATGCAGAGCAACCACTTCGACCGCGGCGACGCGTGCCTCACCGTGTCGATAGCCGACGTCCCCTGGCTCGGCGGATCGTTCCCGGGGTTCCTGATCGGGCTGTGCGTCGACGGCCGCCTGCACCGACTCGCCACCTACACCAGCGCCCGGGTCACTGCCCTGCACGTTTCGCCTGCGGAGATCGTGCTCGCCGTCGAGGATGCCACCCGAAAGCTTCGGATCGCCGCGCGTGGAGGCGAGGTGGCCCGCATCCACGTCCCCTCCGAGCAGAACATGGCCGGCCTCGTCGACGAGCGCGTCGAAGGGACACTCGACGTGCGGTTCCTCGAACGTCGCGAGGACGACCGACCGGCGGTGATCTTCGAAGACATGGGGCGCCACGCCGCCTGGGAGGCGCATGGGGACCTCCGGGATCTACAGCGGCGCCTGGTGGGTGGGGAGGGCCGATGACCACCGCGAACCGAGTCGCCGCCAACGTTCGGCACCTTTACGACCGCGCGACGCCGGGTTGGCTCCGCGTGTGGGGCGATCACCTCCACCATGGTCACTACGGCCGCGACGGCACCGTCCGCAAGGATCCCGTCGTCGCGCAGGTGGACATGATCGAGGAGCTTATGGCGTGGGCCGACCCGAGCGTGGGGCCGATCCGAGCCGTGCTCGATGCCGGATGCGGCGTGGGCGGGAGCGCGCGGCTGCTCGCCGACCGCTTTGGGGCCGCGGTCCGCGGCGTGACCCTCAGCCCGGTCCAACGGCGCCTCGCCGAGCGCCTGTCGCAGGGTCGAAGCGACGTGTCGTTCGAGGTGGCCGACGCCAGCGATACCGGCTACCCCGAGGCCTCCTTCGACCTGGTCTGGGCCCTCGAGAGCCTCGAGCACATGCCGGACAAGCGGGCGTTCTTCTCGGAGTGCGCCCGCCTCTTGCGACCCGGTGGACTGTCGATCGTCGCGACCTGGTGCCACCGCCCCACCCCGCCCCGCCTCGACCGCCGAGAGCATCGGTTGCTCGACGCGATCGCCCGGGCCTACGGCGACTCGTTGACGTGGGTCTCGCTCGCCGATCTCGAGATGCTGCTCGCCGAGCTCCCGTTTTGCGACGTCCGAACGGCGGATTGGACCGAGGCGGTCTCGCCTTTTTGGGCGGCGGTGTTGCGGAGCATCGCGACCCCGACCGGTCTGGGCGCGCTCGCCCGAGGCGGTCGCATCATGCTCGAGGGTGCCTTCGGCAGCCTGCTGATGCGACGTGCCCTCCACCGAGGCCTGGTCCGGTACGGGGTGGTGCGAGCGGTGCGGAGGGCATCCCGGTGAACGGCTTCGGGCTCGTCGGGCTCCTCGCGCTGCGCCGCTACGTCCACGACCTGGACGAGGCGACAGCCTACTTTCGAGACCTCCTCGATTTTCGACTCGTCGCTCGCTCGAGCCCGGCCCTGGCACGGCGAGCCGGACAACGATCGGCGGCGTTCTCCGCAGGCGCGTGCTGCATCGTCTGCACCGAGCCCCTTCGCGCCGACAGCCCCGCCGGCCGATACCTCGCGCGTCACCCCGAAGGCATCGGCGAGGTCGTCTTTCGGGTCGAGAGCGCCGGTACGGCCCTGCGGATCCTCGAAGCGCGCGGCGCCACACCGACGCGCTGCGCCCCCGACGAGGACGTGCAGGGCCGAGCGTTCGCGATCGCCACGCCGATCGACGACGTGGAATTCGCCTTCGTGGAGACCGACGATTCCGCGCGGCTCCCCGGCTTCGATCCCGTCGCAGAGCAGCCGGCCGGCAATCGGTTCGGCTTTCGCCGTTTCGATCACCTCACGGCCAACTTTCGCTCGATGGCGCCCATGGCCCTGTGGTGCCGACACGTCCTGGGGTTCGACGAGTACTGGCGGGTCGAGATCCACACCGGCCCGACGACGCCCGACGGGTCCGGACTTCGCTCCGTCGTGATGTGGGACGAGGACGCGGACCTCAAGATCGCGGTCAACGAGCCGCTTCGCCCGCGGTTCGAGGCCTCTCAGGTGGCGCGCTTCTGCCGAGACCAGCGAGGCTCCGGTTTTCAGCACGTCGCGCTGACGCTCGACGACCTTCCACACGCCGTCGAGGCGCTTCGGGCCCGGGGGGTCGCGTTCGTGCCCGGGCCCGATGTCCGCTACTACGCCGATCTCCCTCATCGCCTCCAGGCCCTCGGCGTGGGCCCCATCGAGGAGCCGGTCGAGACCTTGGCGGACCTCGGCATCCTCGTCGACGGCACCGGACCCGGCCGATATCTCCTGCAGATCTTCATGGCCGACGGGATGGGGCGCTTCGGACCGCGCGGAAAAACCCCGTTCTTCTTCGAGCTCATCGAGCGCAAGGGCTGTCCCGGCTTCGGTGAGAACAACTTCCGAGCCCTTTTCGAGGCGGTCGAGCGCGCTCATCGGCGAGACCTCGGCCCCGGCGTCGCGCGATCGTCGGAGAGCTGCCGACCCGCGCGTGACGGTCACACCCGTGGAGGACCCCATTGAAGCCGGCGCATCACCGTTCGACCGTTGCGGGGGCCGCAGCGCTACGTGACGCAGCCACCCTGTGGACGTTCTGTCGGCCGCACACCATGGCGGGGACCGCCCTGGCGGTGGTCACCTTGTATCTCGTGGCGGCGCACGACACCGGCCGGCACGATCTGGTGCTCTTGTCGATCGTGGCGGCCGCGAGCCTCGCGGTCAACGTCCACGTCGTGGGGCTCAACCAACTCACGGACATCGGCATCGACCGGATCAACAAGCCCCACCTTCCTCTGGCCGCAGGCACGCTCGGCGTCGAGCGTGCCCGGCGGATCGTCCTCTGGGCGGGTGGTCTGTCGCTGGGCTTCGCCGCGCTCGCGGGCCCGGCTTTGGTGGCGGCGGTCGTCGCCATCGCCGCCGTGGGCTCGGCCTACTCCCTTCCGCCCCTTCGTCTCAAGCGTCGCCCGCTGGCGGCCGCCCTCGCCATCGCCTCGGCGCGCGCCGTGATCGGCAACCTGGGGGTTTACCTGACCTTCACCTCGGGGTTCGGAGGACCCGGGCGTGTCCCGGTCCACGTCGCCGCGCTCGTGACGTTCATGTTCGGGTTCATGATCGCCATCGCGATCCTCAAGGACGCCCCGGACGCCGAGGGCGATCGGCGCTACGGCGTGTCGACCTACGCGATTCGCTTCGGCCCCCACCGCGTCGCGGTGGTGGCCGCGTGGATCGTGGCCGGCCTCCAGCTAGGGATGATCGTCCTGGGAATCCTCGGCCTGCCGGGACTGCACGGACCCTTGACGGCCTACGGCCACACGGCTCTCCTCGCGGCGCTCGGCGGGCTGACGCTGCGCTGCAACCCGGCCGATCGTCGCTCGCTGTCCCGCTTCTATCGGGGGATCTGGGCGCTCTTGTACGTCGAGCTCCCGCTGTACGCCGCAGCGTGCCTGCTCGCCGGCTCGGCTTCGGGCGAGGTGCCGTGTTGACGCCGTCTCGCACCGTCGCGCTCCGGGTCGTCATCGTCGGAGCCGGCCCCGCCGGCGCGGCCGCAGCCTGGGCATTGGCCCGGCGGGGCGCACGGGTGACGATGCTCGATCGCCATCGATTCCCCCGCGACAAGGTGTGCGGCGACGGGTGCTCGCCACGATGCGTCCGGACGCTCGAGCAAATGGGCATCGACGTCGGTGCGCTCGAGGACGTTCAGCCCGTGAGCGGCTTTTCCATCACCGCCCCCGGCGGACACATCCACGAAGGGAGGTTCCCACCCGACCACTTCGGCGCGCGCGCAGCCGTGGTGCGCCGCGCCGTGCTCGACGCACGTCTCGTCGAGCGCGCGGTGTCGGCCGGTGCCGAGCTCCGCGAGCGGCATCGCGTCAAGGCGGTCGTCCCCCGAGGGCGGTCCATGGAGGTTCTGCTCTCCGACGGGAAGCGCTTGCACGCCGACGTGGTGCTCGGCTGCGACGGCGCACCCTCGGTGGTCCGGCGCTCGTTGGGTGCCCCGGCCTTTCTCGGCCCGCGCGCCGTGTTCGCCGTCCGCGCCTACTTCGAGAACGTCCGACTGCGAAGTCCCCACGCCTTCTCAATCGTCTTCGACCCTGCGGTCTTGCCGGGCTACTTCTGGGTGTTCCCTCTGCCCGGGGACCGAGCCAACGTGGGCACGGGCATGCGAGCCGATCGCCTGGCGCGGTCGAAGACCAAGCTCAAGGACTTGTTCGAACGACTGTGTGCGACGCCGCGCATCCGACGAGAGCTCGCCGGGGCGCGCCGCGTCGGTCCGGTCGTCGGTCACCAGATCCCACTCGGCTCCTTCGCGAACGCGAGCACCATGGTGTTCGATCGCGCGCTCCTGCTCGGCGACGCCGCGGGCTTCGTCAACCCGATCTCGGGCGAAGGCATCGAGTTCGCGCTGGCGTCGGGGTTCGAGGCAGCCACGACCCTGGAGGAGGCGGACCGCCGGGGCGATCTCTCCGCGGCCGGGCTGGCGCCCTACTTCGACCGGTGCAACGCGGCTTTTCGCGCCCCCTTCGACCTCGCGCACCGACTGACGTCGGCGTTTCGCTCCCCCTGGCTGCTCGACCACCTGGTGCGGCGCGCGTCCGGGAGCCGAGCGTTCGACACCTTGCTCGCCGACCTCTTCGCCGGGTTGCCGATTCGCCGGCCGCTGTCGCTGCTGGGCGCGCTCGCCTGCGGGCGTTGAACCAAAGAAGAAGGGCCGAACCCGACGGTCCGACCCTTCCGATCGACATCGCCGCGGCGACGGTCGATGTCGAATCACATGTCCATGCCGCCCATGCCGGCGCCCGCGGCCGGAGCCGGGGCCTCCTTCTTGGGCTTCTCGGCGATCATCGCCTCGGTGGTCAGCATCATGCCGGCCACGCTGGCGGCGTTCTCCAGGGCGGTGCGCACCACCTTGGTGGGGTCGATGACGCCGTCGGCCACCATGTCGACGTACTGGTTGGTCCGGGCGTTGTAGCCGAAGGTCGCCTTGCCCTTCTTGACCTCGTTCACCACGACGCTCGCTTCGCCACCGGCGTTCGTGACGATCTGGCGCAGGGGCTCCTCGAGCGCGCGCGCGACGATCGAGACGCCGAACTGCTGCTCGG
>CAZYSW010000329.1:0-6845 GCA_964650105.1 uncultured Nannocystaceae bacterium | reverse complement strand
GGGACCGGCTGCGCGAGCAGGGCCTCGAAGTCGGCGGTGGCGTCGCGCTCGTCTTCCGGGACGTCGGGCAAGTCCTCGGACACGCCGGATCGCTGGACGCGATCGACCAGGCGCTCGTGCGATTCGGCCACCTCGCGCCCCGCGGCCTGGCGAAAGACGGCGTCGCGCGCCGGATCGGGCGCTGCGTCGTCGCCGAGCGCCTGCCGAATCTGGTCCATGTTGGGGAGCTTGACGTCGATACCCTGTCGCACCGCGAGCTCGAGCATGCGATGGACGACGCTCATACGGCAGTTGGGGTTCTGGTAGAGCGACTCGACGATGGTGGGGCACGCCATCCACCGCCGCTGGTTCTCGGCCAGGATGTCGCAAACGCTCTCGGGGCAGACGCGCGCGACGCCGACCAACGTCTCGTCGTGGACGTTGGGGTGCCGGACCACGCGTTCGAGGACATCGGCGTTGCGCGGGAGCTTGCGCCCCAAGAAATCGAGCACCCCCGCGGGCAGGTGGGCATCCGCGAGGGCGCCGGTCAGGATGGCGAGCGGCAAGCCCTCGACGGTCTTGCCGGCCTCCTCGCCGAGCTTGGGATCGTTGGTGACCCACAATTGGTACAGCGCGACCAGGAGGTCGCGAGGGCCCAGGGGCGCGAGGCCGCGGGCCACCATCGCGCGCATCGGCGCCGGGGCGTCGGGGGCCACGACCTTGACGACGGCCGGCCCCAGGAGATCGGGAGGCAAGGGTTCGTGCGCGTAGGCCATCAGGCGCCTCCTGCGACACCGCCCCGATTGCGGGCGTGTATGATGCGAAGGCCCTCGAGGACCAGAGACTCGTCGACGAGATCGATGGACGCGGAGGCTCCGGCGATCGTCCGTGCAAAGCCACCGGTCGCCACCACCACGGCGTCGAAATCGATCTCGCTCCGGATCCGCTGGATGAGCCCCTCGACCAGGCCCAGATAGCCGTTGACCAGACCGGACTGGATCGCCGCGACCGTGTTGCGCCCGATCACCCGTCCGGGGGGTGTGATGTCCACCCGCGGGAGCTTGGCGGCACGGGCGAAGAGAGCGTCCGCACTGATTCCGACGCCCGGAGCGATCGCGCCGCCGAGGTACTCGGGGCGGGGAGAGACGACGTCGAAGGTCGTGGCGGTTCCGAAGTCCACGACGATGACCCCTCGGTTCTCCCCGCCGGGCCTCGTCCCGTGGCGCTCGTGCGCGGCGACGGCCGTCACGATCCGATCGGCCCCCACGTCCTGGGGAGGATCGTAGCGTATGGGCATCCCGGTGCGGACGCCCGGGCCGACGACGAGTGGATCGAGGCCGGCGTACACCGACAGGGCTTCTCGCATCGGGGAAAGCGCCGGCGGGACCACGCTGGCCACGACCGCGTCGTGGAGCTGGTCCAAGGGGATGCCCGGCAGCGCCAGGGCCTCCCGCAGGGCGATCGCGAACTCGTCCCGAGTCCAGCCCCTGCGGGTGCTCAGCCGCAGCTCGCACCGCAGCTCCGGGCCTGCGAACACTCCCACGGTCGTGTGCGAGTTTCCGACGTCGACGGCCAAGAGCATGACGGAACCACTGTACCTTCCGCCCCGGGCATCTGCTACCGTCGACGACGGTGGGCGAACGCGACGACAGTCCCTCTGGCTCACCGAAGCTTCGCGGCACGGTGTCGGCGCCAGGGGGTGACGACGGCCTGCAGGGCGGACAGTCGAACGTCGAAGACCCGGGTTCGTCCTTCCGTGGCGTCTCGGACCTGTTCGGCGCATTCCGGCGAATCGGGCGACACGCGGCCCTGCCGGTGGCGACGTGGTCGCTCCCGTTCTTGACCATCCTCGGCATCGCCACGCTCGTCTACCTGACGTCGTTTTGGCTCGACGTCCTGACGGCGGCCAAGGACGACGTCGGCGCGGTTTCGTTCAGCGGGTTCGTACGTTCGATCCTCCACCAAGACGTCGAGCAGGCTCGCAACACTCTGGGCGGGCTGGGCGAGGTGATGGCGGCAGTGCTGGGTCTGGCCCTGACCGTGTCGTCCATCATCGTGCAGCTCGCGGCGACTCGGTTCACGCCGCACATCACGTCGTTGTTCTTCCGCGCCCATACCAACCTGTTGATCATCGGGTTCTTCGTCACGTCGAGCGTGTACGTCCTGTGGGTGAACTTCTCGGTGGGCGAGACGTACATGCCCCGCTGGGGCGTGTTGTTTTCGATGCTGTTGATGACGGCGAGCTTGCTCCTGCTGTTTCCGTACTTCGCGTACGTGTTCGATTTTCTCGACCCCGAGAAGATCGTCGGACGCATCATGAACGACGGGCTCGCTGCCGCCACCCCCATCAGGGGCAAAGCTGCGCTGGCCATCGACGACCGGCAGGCCCGCGCGGTGGAGGGCGTGGAGCACCTGGCGAACATCGGGCTGAACGCGCTGCAGCAAAAAGACAAGGGGATCGCCTCCGAAGCCGTCGATTCGCTGTGTGAATTCGGCATCCGGTACGGCGAGACCAAGGCTGCGATGCTCAAGCACTGGAACCGGATCCCCCCCTGGAATCGGCAGAGCCCCGACTTCGTGAGCCTGTCGGACGAGGCGATCCGCGATCTGGAACGGCGCGGCACCTGGCTGGAGTGGAAGATCCTCCGCCAGTACCAGATGCTCTTCGGCGAGGCACTCGGTCAGATCAAGGACACCTGCTATCTCATTGCCATCGATACGCGCCGCCTGGGGGAGGCGGCGGGGCGCCGAGGCGACGTGCATGCGCTCGATCTGGCCATCAAGTTCTTCAACACCTACCTGCGCGCCACGATCAACGCCTCGGACATTCGCACTGCCTACAACATCCTGCACCAGTACCGACAGCTCGGCGAGTTCGTGCTGGCCTACGGCAAGGACGACGCGCATCCCGAGGACGCCCGCCGCAGCCTTCAGCACCGGGCCCTGCAGATCGCGAGGTTCATGCGCTACTACAGCAGCATCAGCTACGCGCGGGGCTTGACGTTCATCACCGAAGTGATCGCCCACGATCTCGCCACCCTCTGCGAGCACGCGTTCGCGACCGAAAGCGTGACCCATGCCGACATGCTCGACGTGTTCTTGGCGGTGGACCAACACCCCGAGACCAAGGAGCAGGAGAGCAGCCTTCGCGGTGTCCGACGTGCCCAGGTGAAGTTGGCCACCACCTACCTGATGCACGGTGCAATCGAGCACGCCAAGACGATTCAGCGCGACATGGCCGGGGAGCCTCGCGACCGCATGATCGGGATCTGGCAGGAGCTCCAGAGCCTCGATACGAGAGAGTTCTGGGAGGTCAACGACCGGGGCACCAATTTCGACTACCTGATCCCCGAGCAGAAGGCCCAGCTCGAGACGTTCTTCGGATGGTTCGAAGCCCTCGAACCCGACGAGCTCACCCGCTCCAAGAGAACGATCTCGTCCCTCTTGCCGTCGTGACCGGCCCACGGTGACGTGGAGCACCCGGGGCATCGCCACGTCCCCGTGCACCTTTGCGCAAGAATCGCACGCCTCTCGACTTTCCCGGGGCCACGTGCGGCGTTACCATCGCGCTCGTCGATGCTGCGCCCCGACCACGTCTTCGAGAGCCCCGATGGCGTGATCCGCATCGCTCGGTTCGGGCCGGTGTTCGCGGGCGTCTACGATTCCCCGCTCAGCGCCAGGGCGTTCGATTCGGTGTTGCGATGGCAGCACGGGGTGATGCCCGAGCAACCGATCATTTCGTTCTCGTTGGCCTTTTCCGCGCACCGCCTGGAGCCGGACGTCCAGGCGGCGGCCGACCGCCTCCTGGCAGCCTTCGGCAAGCGGACCGCGGCCCACGCCACCGTGATCTCCGCGGAGGGCTTCCAGGCCTCGGCGGCACGCGCCGCGCTGGCGACGATCTTCTTGCTGACGCGGCTGACCTATCCGCGAAAGGTGTTCGCGACCGTCGCCGAGGCGGAGGGATGGTTGTCGACCTTCCCCGGTTACGAGACCGCCGTAGGCAACTCGGCTCTGTGGCTCACGGAGCGCCAGGCCGCCGGATCGCGCAGCAAAGCCGGCACCTGACCGGTCGTGCGCCACGGCTGCGGCGAGGGGCGCAAGACCCCCGTCGGCGCCCCGCCGAGCCTGGGAGCCGATCATTCCAGGTAGGTCATCTTTTCGCTGAGGGCGAAGATCTTCTGCGTATCGGGCAAAGTCAGGCGATCGGCCCGCATGTATTCGCTGATCCCGACCAACGTCCGGCTGGTGTGATGATCGACGATGCGGGGGAGGAAGCGGAGGTAGAAGGGCCAGACGTCGACGCAGTGGCGGAGATCATGGGCGATGTCGTAGTTTCGCGTCGAGGCGGAGGCCGTCCGAGCCCGGAGGCGAAGATGCTCGAAGTAGGGGACGCGCTGGCCCTGGATGCCTAGACGACAGCCGTCGCCGAAGTCCACCCGCTGCGGGCCCGACAGGCGAAAGGTTTGTTGGCCGGGCGTGGGCTGCAGCGCTCGAGGTTCGCTCCCGTCCCCCGGAACCTCGACGAGGATCGGATCGGGCCGCGAGGCGGGTATGGTCGGGGTGGAGACGCCGTTGACGTCGAAGAACAACACCTTGTCGTGCGGGAGCGCCGAGCCCCGGGCCCCCGTCGAGACCCGTCCCCAGCTCCAGTCGAGGACCTGCTTGTAGAGCAGGTCGTGCCCCCACTGGTGGTCGTGGTAGCCACCGATCGCGGTGGTGCCTGCCCGTGCCTGGCACACCGTCACGGTGCCGCTGGTGCGCTTGGCTCGTTTCACCACCAGCTTGTCGATGGTCACCTTGGGGTTGGGCATCACGCAGGCCCAGTGGTGCTTCACCCCGGTCTGATCGAGCAACACCGCGCCGGGGGGCTGGAACCCGGGGGTGTTCTGTTCGAACGTCACCTTCATGTCGAGGGTCAGGCGTCGATTGGCCTGACCGGGACGGAACAAGATGCCGGTCTGCTTCACGACCAGGGTGTAGGTACCGTTCGGATTCTGCGTGAACGAGGAGCGACCGATCTGCAGCTCCACGCGAGGGTCACCGGGCCTCGACAGCGACACCTTGGTGGGGATGCTGGCCGGTCGGAGGCGCGAGATCAGCAGGGCCACGTTCTTGGTCGCCCCCACGTCGACCACGTAGCTGGCGATCCCGGCGTACTGCGACGGATCGTCACCGTACTTCGTGAAGTAGTCGACGCCGTTGCCGTGGTAACGCTGGTGCGCGAGCACCCGGCGAGGATCGAGGCCATGCGGGAAGTGGAAGCTGGAGATCACGCGCCAGGTCTTGTTGCCGTCCTGGAAATCCACTTCGAAGTACCACCATTCGTAGAACTGGTGATTGGGGTGGAGGACGGCGGGGGTCTGCGCGTGACGATGGGCAGGATCGAGGGGTTCGATGGCGCGGATTGCCACGGGGTGCCCATTGTGCGGGCACGGCACCGCGATGCACAACGCCCCGGCCACGCGAAATCGCGCCGGCGGCCCGACGTCGGTCTACCTTTTCTTGCCGAACCAGCCGAATTCGAGGTTCAGGCCGCCGTATCCCCCCGACAGGCGGAAGTCGTTGGGTGGACGCCAGGGCTCGCGGACCACGGCACGGTAGCCGCCCGTGACACTCAGACGCATCCAGCTCGTCACGTCGACGTGCAAGAACGCCTCCGGCTCGACGACGACCATGCGCACGGCCTCGATGCAGTGGAAGTCGTCGTCGTTCGACTCGACGTCCCGCGTGATGCAGCCGACCCCTCCACCGAACAAGCTTCCGAGTCCGAGCTCGACGACGCCGCGACGGAACACGGTGACCCCCATGGTGAGGCCCCCGTAGCCCATCCTGAGCTGGACCTCGCGGCCTTCGGTATCGAGAATCGGCGGTCCGAAACGATGTGTCTGCTTGTAGTAGGCGCCGCCGAGCGACAGGCGATCGCCCAACAGCGCACCACCGCGGAAACCGAGGAAGGTCGCGAGCTTGCCGGAGACTGCGCTGACGCGTGTGCTGATGCCACCGTAGCCGCCGATGAATCGACGCTTGTGCTCGGGCTCGGGTGGCGGCGGCGGAGGTGCGGCATGAACCTGGCGCACCACGACCCGCTGCAGGACCGGTTGGGTCCTCGGCGGTGTGAACGGGTCCCGAAGACCGACCTCCTCGGCTCCGGGCGTCGCGGCGATCGCCGATGGATGCGAGGCGTCCAGGGATCGCAGGTCCGCCGTGTCTGCCGGTGGCGTGCCTGCACCGGGCGGCGGTGCAGCGGCCGACGTGTCGGGGGCCGGTGGAGGTGCTGCCGCGGCCGGAGGGGGTGCCTCCGCGGCGGGCGGGGCCGCCTCCGCTTCGCTCCGGACGGGCTCGGACACGGCCGAGGGTGCCGGCGCTGCAGCGACGGGAGGTGCAGCGACGGGAGGTGCAGCGGTCGGACCCGCGATGGGGTCTTGGATCCAAAGTGCGAGTGCCAGCGTGGACGTGATGCCGTGCATCTCGGGCTCACCCTCGAGGTTGCCGCACAATGGCCGCAGCGACCACCCGCGACCGTTTCACCATGACACCGGATGTGTCGCCTGTCACCCGCGCCGGGACGATCCGGGTGTTTCTCCGGGGATCGCCGCGGTCGTGGCCCGGGTGGCCGAGGTGCCCACCTCGTGCGCGACCGCGCGAGCTCGAACGACGCGGCCGACCGCACGCCGCCGCGACGATCGATGGCTCCATGGCGCTGCATGCGTGTCGTGCCGTGCCGACCTGCGGCGACCAGGAGATCGCGTCGAAGCGAGATCGAACCCTCGCCACGAACGGGAGGTCTCCCCCGAGGCGGCCGCACACCGGCCCGATCACCACCGGTCCCGCATGACCGCGACCCCGCGGGGCCCGAGCGCCAGGAC
>CAZYSW010000328.1:0-6853 GCA_964650105.1 uncultured Nannocystaceae bacterium | reverse complement strand
CCCGCGTGCCGAGCCAGCTCGACCACCGCCCGCGCACCACGGACGCGATCGGTCATCGTCGCGAGCACCCCGAAGGCGGCGGTCAACAGCGCGTCGCCGATCAGGATCGCCTTGTCCTCGCCGAACGCGACGTGCACGGTGGGCTGCCCCCTGCGCTCGCGATCGTCGTCCATCGCCGGAAGATCGTCGTGGACGAGCGAGTAGGCGTGGACCAACTCGATGGCGCAGGCCGCGGGCAGGGCGTCCTCCACGGTGCCACCCGCTGCCTCGCACGCGGCGACGACCACGAGCGGACGCATCCGCTTGCCCCCTTGCAGGACCGCGTAGCGCATCCCCTCGCGGAGGCGCCCGGGATCGTTGCCCTGGGCCGCGGGCAAGAGTTCGTCGAGCGCCGCGTCGACGCGTGCCCGTCGGTTGCTCAGGTATCCTCGAAGATCGAAAGACGTCATGGGTTTTCCTCGGTCGAGCTCGCGTTGGGCTCGAACGGCACGGTCTCGTCCCGGTCGGCCAGGAGCATCTCTACACGTTCTTCGATGGCGTCGAGAAGCTGTCCGCCCCTGCGGGCCAGGCGAACGCCCTCTTCGAAGCGCTCGAGTGCACGTTCGAGCGGGAGATCTCCCGACTCCAGATCGCGAACGACCGCTTCCAGACCCGCCAGGATCCCGTCGATTCCGCTGGACTCGCCGGATTGCGGCGCCGAAGCGTCGGATGAAGAGGATCCTGCCTTGGAGGAACGCGCCATGAGCGGCCGGCAGTATACGTCCGCGACGACGTGCACGACCATGTCCCTGGGGGCCTTGTCCCGCGCGCCGGCAAAACCGTCCCGCGCGGGCGGGCGCACGAAGCCGGCCTGGCGCACGACGCCCGATCGGTGAGATCCGCCTCGCCGACCCGCGAAACGTCGATTGGTGATCGCGAATCGGCGTCCAGCGCGGCTGACGCTTGCGACCGCGCCCAGTGCGATCTAGCTTGATGCAGATGCTCGAGAGCCCCCATGGCGATCCGCCGGATGTCGAGGGGTTGATGGGACAGTTCCGTGCCTATCTGGCGAAAAAGGGGCTCAAGTCGACCCGACAGCGCGACATCATCGCCGAGCGATTCTTCTCGACACGAGGTCACCTCAGCATCGAGGAGCTGCTGTCCCTCGCGCGTGAGGAGTATCCGCGCGTGGGGTACGCGACCGTGTACCGCACCCTCAAGCTCCTCACCGAGTGTGGGCTGGCCGCGGAGCGCCGCTTCGGCGAGGGCCAGACCATGTACGAGACCGCCGGCGACGTCGAGCACCACGATCACCTGATCTGTCTCGAGTGCGGGCACGTCCTCGAGTTCCACAACGAGGCCATCGAGCGGGAACAGGAGCGCGTGGCCCGGAGCTTCGGGTTCAACGTCATCCGCCACAAGCACGAGCTCTACGGCCTGTGTCCTCGGGCGCGCGGGATCAAAGGTGGCTCCTGCCCGGGCCAGGACGAGCAGCCCGCGTCGCGGGAGAAGCGACCCTGATGGACGCCCTGTGGCAGGAGGTCCTGGCCTTCGCCGCGCTCGTGGGCGCCATCTTCTTCGTGCTGCGTCGCGCGTGGACGCGACGGCGCGCCGAGGGCTGCTCGCATT
The DNA here is from genome assembly GCA_964650105.1 of uncultured Nannocystaceae bacterium. Classification (GTDB taxonomy): domain Bacteria; phylum Myxococcota_A; class Polyangia; order Nannocystales; family Nannocystaceae; genus CAZYSW01. The sequence goes on along the minus strand of CAZYSW010000328.1, from coordinate 5,245 downwards.
GTGATGCCGCCGCTCCGCAGCCCGCGCGGCGTCGCCGGGACGGCCACCTTCACCTGCGCGTCCTCGAATGAACGGCGGGTCGAGCGTGCGCCCCGAGCCCGGGGATGCCGCCGGCGAGCGGCCCGAGATCGCGCCGGCGTCGTCGCCCACCGCTCCCCGCCGTCGTTCGCTTCGCCTCGAGCTGGTCGCCACCTTGACCATCATCCTGATGATGGCGGTCGTCTCGCTGTCGCTGGCCACCGAGATGCTCGGGGAGCGTCGGCACCAGGCCCAAGAAGAGGAGCGCCTGCGCGAGCACACCCGGGGGCTCGCGCTCCTGGTGACGCCGATGATCTCCGGCGGCGCGACGGCGGCCGTGGAGCGTTCGGCGATCGAGCAAGCGCTGCGACCGAGCGTCGGCAGCCTCGGCATCACGGCGATCGAGCTGCGACGCATCACGCGTGAACGCGCCCAGACCCTCACCAGCCTCGGCCTGGCACCGAGCCTTCCGCCCCCGTCGGCCGAGATCGATCCCGAGGGCACGATCGAGCGGACCGACGACGGCCTGATCGTCGTGGACCAACCGATCCGCACCTTCGGCCCGGCGGCGGCCGACGACCGCATCGTGCTTCGCCTGGTGGCCCGCCCTTCCGCCTGGTCGCGCGTCGGTGACTGGCAGGAGGTGGTGGTCCTCGCCCTCGGCGTCGGTGCGGTGCTGCTGGTGCTCGGGGTGTTGCTTCTGGAGATGCAGGTGTTGCGCCCCCTCGCCCACGTGCGTGGCGCGGTCGGCGAGCTCGCGCGCGGGAACCTGCAGGCCCACGTCCCCGAAGAGGGGCCGGCCGAGCTCCAGTCGCTCGCGGGTGCCTTCAACCAGATGACACGGGCGCTCGACGCCCGCATCCGCGAAATCGAGGCGCAGCGTGAACAGCTCGTGCGCGCCGACCAGCTCGCCTCGGTGGGTCGAATCGCGGCCGGCGTGGCGCACGAGGTCGGCAACCCGCTGGCCGCCATCCTCGGCTACGTCGAGCTGCTGCTCGACGAGCGCACCGAGCCGGCGCTGGGCGAGGAGCATCGCGCCCTGCTCGAGCGCACCCGCGTCCAGATCCAGCGGATCCAGAGCATCGTGGGCCAGCTTCTCGAGTACAGCCGACCGTCGCGGGGCCAGGCGCGCGACGTCGAGATGGTCGCGGCCGCGCGCCAGCTCCTCGAGCTCCTCGACTACGATCCGCGATGCGAAAACGTTCGCCTGCGGGTCGAGGGGAACGGACCGATCTTCGCCCGAACCGACCCCGCGCTCGTCGATCAGGTGTTGCAGAACCTCGTGGTCAACGGCGCTCGGGCAGCGAAGGAACACGACGACCCGGAGGTGGTCGTGCGCATCGAGCCCCACGGGGCCGAGGTGGTGATCGAGGTCCAAGACAGTGGACCGGGGGTGAGCGACGACGCTCGGCAGCGCCTGTTCGAGCCGTTCTTCACCACCGCCAAGGCCGGGGAAGGGACCGGGCTGGGGCTGGCGATCTCGCAGGGGCTGGTCGAGGGCATGGGCGGTACGCTCACCTGCCTGCCCGCCGACGCTCGACCACCGCTGCCCGGTCGCGACTTTGCCGGGGCGGTGTTTCGTGTCACGCTTCCGGCCGCAGATCGCGCGATGGACGCGGATCCCCCAGGATGATCGAATCCCCGTCCGCCGACCGCCGTCCAAGCCGCCACCCGGAGTCGCCCATGCGTTCGCGAACCTCGTTGATCGTCTGCCTGATGACCCTCGTCGCCGCTCCCGCGTGCGGCTCGGCCTACAAGTCCTTCTACAAGAAGACCAACGACGACCTCGCGCCTGCCCCCGTGGCGCCGGCCGAGGTCAAGGTGGTCAAGTCACGCGACGACCTCACGAGCGGCTGGACCGAGCTCGGGATCTTCCGGGGCAAGGCTCCCACCGTGAAAGAAGCCATGGACATGGCCAAGCGCGAGTGCGGCCGGGCGGGCGCCAACTACTACATCCTCAACGTCGAGCCGTTCCAGTCCGAAGGCGGCTGGAAGATCGACGGTATCTGCGCGGCGAAGACCTGAGCGCCGCTTCCCGCTCGCGGCGTGAAACCCAGGCCGTGCTACCCGGCCTCGTCCTCGCGCCGGGCGTGCTCCATCAGCAGGTAGGAAAGCGGCGTGGTCTCGGCCGGCGCATTGACCTCGCCTTCGGCCGCCCGAAACTCGAATTGCCCCACGCGCCACCCCAGCAGATCGAACATGCGATCGTGCGGATGCGCGAAGCGTCCGAGGTTGTCGACCCTGGCCAATCCGCCCTGCACCAAGAACACGGTGGCTTGATCCGATCCGTTGCGCAGGTGCAGCGTTCCGCTGCGGCGCTCCGCCTCCAAGAACGCCAGGATGCTGCCCAGGCGCACGTGCTCGAGATCGCCGCGCAGCCCCTGGGCATCGGACGCGGCGGGGAGCTGCCGACGTCGCGCGAGCACCCCTTCGAGGCGCGCGACGATCTCGTCGGGCGGCATCGTCTTGGGCAAGTAGTCGTCGACGCCCATCCGATAGCCCCGTAGCCGGGTGAGCTCGTCGCTGAGCCGGGTGAGGAACACGACGGGGACGTGCAGCAATCGCTTGCGCTGCCTCACCGACCGCAAGAGCGTCCATCCGTCCATCTGCGGCATCTCGACGTCGGTGAGGATCACGTCGGGCACTCGCTTGAGCGCGGCCGACAGCGCCAAAAGCCCGTTCTCCGCCACGCGGACCCGGAGGCCGCGGCTGCGCAGCGCATCGCCCAGCTCGATGCGGTGGCTCACCGAGTCGTCGACCAAAAGCACGCTCATCGTCGAGTCGCCTTCGGCCCCGGCAGGGTCGTCCCCGTCCGGCTCCTCGGCACCCACCCGTCCGATGACCGCCTGCACGCAGGCCTCGAGGGCCGACCGCTGGGCTTCGGTCAGCGGATCGACGCGGATCCGCGTTCCTCGGGCCTCGACGGGGAATCGCTCGGGCGCGACGGTCCCGGTCAGGTACAGCACGGCCCCGTCGGGAAGGTGAACCCTCAGTCGGACGGCCGTTCCGCTGCCGATGGACTGCGGTAGCGGAAGATCGAGAAAGCCGTGCCGCAGCTGATCGGTGTACTCGACGAGAAAGTCGTCGTCGGACTCGAAGCGGACCTGGAACGTGGGGACCGCAGCGGCGGCCGGTCCTCCAGAAGCCGCTCTCTGACCATCGTTCACCCGGGTCATTCGCCGTTGGGCATGGTACGTTTTTTTGGCCGTCTGGAGGGCGTCGCCGGGCGGGCTTTCCAGGGCGGCGCGGGCCGCAACGGCGGCGTTTCCCTCGCAAACGCCCGCACGCGACCATCGTTCGCCCATCGGTGCGCGGATTCCCCCCCGAAACACCGATACCTGTCATCCCTGGCCCTGGGGCGGCACGCCGCCCGCCGCGGGCGGCCGCCGGCACTGCCGGATTTCGGCTAAACTCCGCTCCCGTGACGGCGGCGCGCCCACCCACGGGCTCTCACCGTGCCGCATCGCGCCCTCGAGCACCCCGGCGGCGAGCGCGAGATGTGCGCGACGACCTCACATCCACGGTCAAGGGCATCTTGACCGCGCTGCTTTGGGTGCTGCTCGGGCTCGGCTCGCTGGCCTGTACGGTGGTCGCGACCTGGGTCTGTCTGTCGATGGCCAAGGCCGCCGCGGTGGGCAAGCACGGCTTTGCCGCCAGCAGCGTGTGGCTGTGGGTCATCGCCATCGTCGTCACGCTCGGCCTCCCCTTTGCCCTCGCCACGTGGAAGCATCAAGGCGACGCTCGGCGGATCAGCCTCACGATGGCGTGGCTGCCGATGCTGTGGAATGCCGGTGGCTTGCTGGTCGCCACGCAGATCGTGCCGGACCTGATGGCGACGGCGCTGCGCAGCCAGGGCGCCTGGATGGCCGCCGATCGCCTCGGCGATGCCGACTCGACCACGCGCGTGCTGTCGGCGCTCGGCCATCACACCGCCGACGTCATTTCGCCCGAGCCCGAGCCCCAACCCGAGCCGCTGGTCGCACCGCTGCTTCGCATCGAGGAGACCAGCGGCATCGATCTCTCCAAGGCGATCAGCGTGCCGTTCACCGAAGAGGGGACGGCGATTTTGATGAACGTGGTGCTGGAGGGCGAAAAAGGGCGCATCGAGCTGCCGTACCTCTTCGACACCGGTGCCTCCTACACGACGATCAACACCGAGACCGCCGCCACGCTCGGCGTCGCCATCCCCGACGACGCACCGACGTTGACCTTCAATACCGCCAGCGGCCCGCGCGAGAGCCAGATGGTCTACCTGCCGGCCCTGGAGCTCGGTGCGGTGCGCATCGAAGGGCTGCTGGTCTCGGTGTGCGACCGCTGCGTCAACGGCCTGCTCGGTCAGAACGTGATGCGCGAGTTCTTCGCGCAGATCGATTACAAGAACCAGCGCATGGTGCTGATCCCCCGTGCCCGCAGCGAGCGCCCCAATCGGGCGTACGACATCGAGCCGGTGGTGCAGCTCAAGCTCGAAGGACCGCCCGAGGTGTGGCTCGGCCGCGTGCACTGGGTGGTACTGGTCGAAAACCGCAGCACCGTCACGGTGCGTGACGTCGTCCCCGAGGTGAAGTTCGCCGACGGTCCGACCTTGCGCGGCGAGACGATCGCGGCCATCGCCCCGGGGGAGACCGGCCGCTCGCTGGTGAAGGGACGCGCCACGGCAGAAGGCGGCAAGGACACGCGACGCCACTACTCGCTGCGGCTCGCCGAGGCATACTGGTGATCGTGCTTCTCGCCCAGGCGCTCGCTTTCGAGGCGGGAGACGGCCTCTTCGATCTCTTCGAAGGGACTCGCACGCAGCTCGTCGTCCTTTTGGTGCTGGTTCCGGTGGCCGTCGCGGTGCTGTATTTCGGCAATCGGCAGCTCCGCCAGCGCGGCGGGGACGGGCTCCGCCCGAAGGGGCGTACGCTCCGCGACGCCGATGTCCGGTCCACCCCCGAATGGAGGCGAACCGTGGGCCGCCTGGAGAGCAAGCCTGCCACCCCGATCGCCGATGCGAAGCGAGGGCCGGTGCGCCTGCAAGGCGAGCTGGTGGCGAGCGACGGCTCGCTGGGAGGACCAGCCGACCGTGCGATCGTATGGCGCAACCGCGCGGGGGCGCGGCCCGACAGCGCCGTCGCGGTGTCGGTGGTGATCCTCGCCGACTCCACGGGCCGGTGTGGGATCGAGGGACTCGAAGCCGCCCGCGTGATCGCGCCCACCGAAAAGCACTCGATTCACGTCGAGACGGTCT
>CAZYSW010000327.1:6454-6869 GCA_964650105.1 uncultured Nannocystaceae bacterium | reverse complement strand
TTGCTGCACAGCGTCGAATGGGCCGCAGCGACGACATCCGACGTGGGTCCTCAAGCTGGCGCCACTTTCGTGGGCTCCAATCTATGGGTCGCCACTTCTTACCGCAACGAAGTCATCCTGGGATCGATCGCACTTCCCCCTCCGGCTTTTGGTAACTCGAACCTCTCGCTCGTGCGCTGTGGATTGCCGGGGTGTGCGGTACAGCCCAGCGATGTGTTCACGTTCGGGAGCGCCGAGAGGATCGATGTATTCGACCTCGCGCAGCACGGCACGGAGGGGTTCGCGCTCCTCGCGAAGCTTCGCAACGGCACACTGAGCTTGGGGTCAGCGGTCGTGAGCGCTGGTGAGCAAGAAGAGAGCCTGTTCGTCGCGCACTTCGACCGCGAAGGAGTCTGCCTCTCCGCACGCGTTCTCG
>CAZYSW010000327.1:4209-6427 GCA_964650105.1 uncultured Nannocystaceae bacterium | reverse complement strand
ATGGATTTTGGCGATGGACTCGTTCTGAACTCGCCCAACCCGGCTGGCTTTCTGACGAAAATTAGCGGTCAGCACATTCTGTGGTTGGATGGCTATGCCTACGTGGACAGCGAGATGTCTGGCGCCAACGTCGTCGTCGCGCCAGACGGCACCATCGCCTTCGCTGCGTCCACCTACGGGGACTGGTTCTCGATACCCGATAACGGTACTGGTCAGGAGGTGCTGCTGCTGCGAACCCTGCCCTGAAGGCCTGGCTTCTACCGTCGTCGGCGGCATTTCTCGCCGACGGCCTGCGAATGGCAGCCGTATCGGCTCGCGGCAGCGAGCGCGCTTCTGGAGAGAGCGCTACTGTGCGATCACGCCACAGCCGAAGACGATGTCGATCTTCGACTCCTCGTCGGCCTGGATGACGGCGCAGGCGTCGGGGCAGATGTGGACCTGCTCGTTCTCGAGATAGAACGAGCCCGCGTCACAGTCGGCGGGGTCCATCACCTGGTCGAGCGTCTGCACGAGGTTGCCGCCCGAGGAGTATTTCACCTTCACCGTCGCGAGATCGATGGTCTGGCCGTCGGGCGGCTCGGGGATGTCGAAGACGCAGGGCGTCTGGGCGCCGGCGATGACGCCCTCGGCCATCAACGTGAAGATGTCGGTGTAGTCGAGCCCGCACGTTGGGTAGCGGTACCCTCCTGTCATGAGGCTGAGACGCTGGTATCCCGTGCCCGGATCGACTGCCGATGGGCTGCATTCGGCGGTGATGATTGGAGCAAGGGTCTCGTCGGGCGGGTGAGGATCGCCGTACGGCTTCATCGCCGTCGGCATGAACGGCGCGAGCGAAATGATGCTCCAGAACGTGTAGTTCCGGTTCTCGGCGTCGGTTCCGAAGGCCGCGGGGTTGAGCGCCATGAGCGCGGCATCCCAAGCGTCGCCAGAGGCGATGCCGCCGTTGACGTTGTTTCCGTCGTTGTAGGGTCCGCAGCTCACGCCGTCGTCGGTGATGACGAGGAAGAACTTGAAGGCTTCCGGGCGGAGCACGTCCTTGTAGCCGTTGGGCTGGAGGCCATACTGGTCTGCCTGATCGTGTGCCGAGAGGAGCTGACACAGGGCATTGTGGCTGCCGATGCTCACCGAGTGGTGGTAGAACTTGGCGGTGTTGACGGGGGCGGACGGGATGCTGTCGCAGTGGCCGTCGTTGTTGGCATCGGGGATGCCCCCGAGCGGCTCGGCCACGCAGATCCGCTGACTCGAGTACGAACCGAAGCGGCTCACCATGATCACGCGGTAGTCGATGGGCGGCGTGGCCGAGTCGATGATCGAGGCGAAGTTCGCGTTGATCTGTTTCTCGACCTCCTGGATCTCGTCCGACATGCTGCCCGAGTTGTCGATGACGATGATGATGTCGGCGGGCTTGTTGACGATCGTCGCCTCGGCGGACTCGTTGACGCAGCCCTCGTCGCCGCCGACGCCGGAGCCCCCGGAGCCGACGAAGGTGGTGGTCGATCCGCCGGTGTTGCCGCCGCCCTGGGCCGCGCCCGTGCCGGCGCCGCCGCTCGCGCTGAGCGTGCTCGTGTCCGCCACGCCGCTGTCGCCGCTGCACGCCTGCGAAGCAGCGAGGGCGCAGATGCCGAGGGGAACGAGGAGATATAGGGAAGAGGAGGTCCGCATTCTGGAATTGTCTAGCGAGGCTGTGATCGCGTCAACGTAGGTGTTTGTCGCCCCTTGTGGGGTGGGCGCGCCTCGCCGTCAGAAGCTCGGGGGCTCGCCCGTCTCGCCGAAGCGCACGAGGCCCGCGACGAACCGGCCCAGGGTCTTGTCGTCGAGGCGGTGCGGCTCGTCCCGGAGGGCGCGTTCGAGGACGCGGGCCATCTGGTCGGCGCTCTCGAAGCGGTCGGCGGGGTCGCGCGCGAGGGCACGTTCGATCACCAGCGCGAGCCCCCGGGGGAGATCGTCGCGCTCCTCGTCGAGGGGGGGGACGTCGGCGCGGTGGACGGCCGCGAAGATCTCGGTGTCGTTCTTCCCGCGGAAGAGCCGGTGGCCCGCGAGCGCCTCCCAGAGCACGACGCCGAGCGCGTAGAGGTCGGTCTGCGCCGAGGCCGGGCAGCCGTCGGCCAGCTCGGGGGCGAGGTAGCCGATCTTGCCCTTCACGATCTCGGGGTTCGTCGTACGCGTGCGGTCGGTGGCGCGGGCGAGGCCGAAGTCGGTGAGCTTCACCTGCCCGTTG
>CAZYSW010000327.1:1434-4199 GCA_964650105.1 uncultured Nannocystaceae bacterium | reverse complement strand
CGGCCGCGGTCGTCGATCAGCACGATCGCCGGCGTGACGTCGCGGTGGAACACCGGGGCGGGGTGGCCGTCGTCGCCGACGCGCTCGTGGGCGGCGGTCAGCCCCCGCAGGGCGCACAGGCCCACGAGGGCGACGAGCGGCCATGGTGTGCGTCGCTCGAGCTCGCGCAGCAGGTTGACGAGCCGGAAGAAGGTGAGCCCCTCGACCCACTCCATCACGAGGAAGTAGCGGTCGTCGTCGACCCCGAAGTCGTGGATCTGCACCACGTTCGGGTGGACGACCCGCGAGCAGACGCGCGCCTCTTCGATGAACATGGCGCGGAAGTCCTCGTCGTGGACGAAGGCCTCCTTGATCCGCTTGATGCAGACGGGGCGCTCGAAGCCGGCGGCGCCGCGCTGGATCGCGTACCAGACGGTGGCCATGCCCCCCGATCCGGCGACACGTACCAGCTCGTAGCGTTCGGCGATGAGGGTCCCGGGCGCGTCCACGAAGGGCCCACCTTAGCGGCGTCGCGTCGCGGGCGGGAGCCCCTCGCGCCGCCCGAGCCCGCAGCGGCTCTCGCGCCGGCGCGGCGCCCTCGAGGCGCCGACGGCCGGGGCGCGTCCGGGATCGACCGATCGGCCGGCGTCACTATGAAAGGATTTCGTAGCGACGAAACTTTGTTGCCGTTGGGGTCGGCAGCGAGCCGGCAGACGCTGGTGATCTCGTGAAATCTCGAACTTTTGGCCCCACTCGACGGGGGCATGTGGTTTGCTTCGTGAACGCCGCGCGCCGGGGGGGGCCCGGGCCGCGCGGTGGATGCTTTGGTGGAGATCGTATGAACCCCCGTCGCACGCGTGGTCTGCGCTGGCTCATCCGGGCCCTCACCTGGCTGGCGCTCGTCGCGGTCGCCGGCTCGGCGTGCACGGTCGACGATCGACCCGCGGGCGGACCCGGGATCGGGGCCGGCGCGAGCGGCCAGGGCGGCGGGGGAACGGGGCCCTGCACCGACGGGGCGACCCGCGCGTGCCACGTCACCATCGGCGAGCACAACGGCGTGCTCACCTGCTACGTCGGCACGCAGTCGTGCAGCGACGAGAGCTGGGGCGCGTGCGCGGACGGCGAGGTCGTCAACAAGAAGAAGAGCGCCGACTGGCAGGCCAAGAGCTACAGCCAGCCGGCCGCATGCCAGAACAACCCCTGCGATCCGGAGTGCCAGACCTACGACGAGATCCCCACCGATCCGTGGTTCCCCGACGGGGAGATGTACACCTTCAACTGGCCGGCGGGCGATCCGAACAACGTGCCGGACAGCGTCTGGGAGAAGGTCGGCAACGAGCCCTGCGAGACGGGCGCCGACTGCCAGATGAACCAGTACTGCTACGACCCGGCGAGCGGTAGCTGCACCCACGACGTGTGCGAGACCGGGGTCGGGCTGCAGCTCGGGTGCGGCACCTGCGCCGACATGATCTGCGATCAGCAGCCGCAGTGCTGCGAGAAGACCTACGTGAGCGACCACTGCGCGCACGACGTCTGCACGACGGGGCCCCCCCTCGCGAACGGGTGCAGCGCCTGCAGCACCTCGGTGTGCAGCGCCGACCCCTACTGCTGCAACAACTTCTGGGATTCGCTCTGCGTCAACCAGGCGCTCAGCGACCCGACGTGCACCTGCACCGGCCCTTCGCCCAACACCTGCACCCACCCGGAGAGCCAGCAAGGCGGGCCGCTCGTCAACGGATGCAGCGCCTGCGCGACCTCGGTGTGCAGCTACGATCCGTACTGCTGCAACACGATGTGGGACGGCTTCTGCGTGGCCAACGCCGAGAGCGATCCCGCCTGCCAGTGCACGGGAGGCAGCAGCTGCAGCCACGCGGAGACCGAGCAGGGCGCGGCGCTCTCGAGCAGCTGCTCGCTCTGCGCGAGCTCGGTGTGTAGCTACGATCCGTACTGCTGCAGCACGGCGTGGGACGGCCTCTGCGTGAGCCAGGCGCAGGGTGACCCGGCCTGCGCCTGCGCGAACAACACCCCCCCGAGCTGCGCCCACGATCCGTGCGTGCAGGGCGACGCCCTCAGCGCGGGCTGCAGCCCCGAGGTCGGGAACGTCTGCCAGAGCAACCCCGCCTGCTGCACGACCTACTGGGACGCGAGCTGCGTCTCGGCCTTCAACGCGCTCACCCCCGGAGGTTGCCCCTCGAGCTGGCCGGGGAGCTGGGACGCGAGCTGCGTGGCCGCGGTGGAGACGGTGTGCGGCGCCTACTGCCAGGATCCCCCCCCGCCGACCGGGAAGGGCGACTGCTGGACCTGGTCGCCCGGCGAGACGAACCCGGGCTGCAACGGCTACGATCTGAGTGTCTCCATCCCTTGCGATGGTACCATCCCGGTCTGCAATCATGGCACCCAGACGGTGCCGGCGGGGGTCACCGTGATGCACGTGCCCGAGGGCTCCGGCCACTTCGGGACCCCGAACCCGCCGGCGATCCCCGGCGCGGTGACCTGTCAGACCACCGAGGTCATCGAGCCGGGCCAGTGCATCCCCGTGACCGGCTGCGCCACCAACCTCGTCGACGGGCGGGAGATCATGGTGAACCCGCCTGGCTCCGGGCAGGTGCCCGAGTGCAACCACCTCGACAACTGGGGCGTGTTCGTCAGCGGCGCATGTGGACCGCCCACCTGCGCGTCCCAGAACCTGAAGGCCGACATCAAGCCGGTGAACATGTTCGTCACCGTCGACAAGTCGGGCTCGATGGGCGGCTCGCGCTGGACGAACACGGTGAGCGCGTTCACGG
>CAZYSW010000327.1:1166-1424 GCA_964650105.1 uncultured Nannocystaceae bacterium | reverse complement strand
TTCTTCCAGGATCCGGGGGCCGCTGGCCTCAGCGTGGCGCTCGAGTTCTTCCCCTACTCGGGCTGCTACGCCGGCTCCTCCGAGTGCGGCAACCCCACCAACTGCTCGGTCCCCTACGTCCCGCTCGGCCAGCTCACCGCCGATCCCGCGCCGGCCGACACCCAGGAGCAGGCGCTCGTCGCGGCGATCAACGCCTTCTCACCCGGCGGTGGAACCCCCGCCCTCTTGGCTCTCCAGGGCTGCCATCTCTGGGCGGCC
>CAZYSW010000327.1:0-1156 GCA_964650105.1 uncultured Nannocystaceae bacterium | reverse complement strand
TCGCCCACCCCGCCGTCACCTGCGTCATCCCGGCGACCGCGAACCCCGACCACCAGCAGATCTGCATCCTGGTGACCGACGGCTACCCCACCGACTGCGGGACCTCCGGCGGGGCGTTCACGACGGTCGCCTCGAACGGCTACAACGACCACGGCGTGCTCACCTACGGCATCGGGATCGTCGGCGCCGATCAGACGCTGCTCAACGGGATCGCCACCGCCGGCCACGGCGAGGCCTTCTTCATCGACAGCAACAACAGCATCGAGACCCAGCTCATCGCGGCGCTCAACGCCATCAAGGGCGACGCGGTGAGCTGCGAGATCGACCTGCCCCCCGGCACTTACGACCCGGCCGACGCGATCGTCACCTTCGAGCCCGGCATGGGCAACGACGTGCCGCTCACCCGCGTGGCGGGCGCCTCGCAGTGCGGCTCGACCCCCAACGCCTTCTACCTCGACGACGTCAACAACCCCACGCAGATCATCCTCTGTCCGCAGATCTGCAGCACGGTGCAGGGCGATCTCGCGGGACAGCTCGACCTCTTCTTCCCCTGTCCGGGGGCCTACGAGGTCACCACGAAGACCAAGACCTACGAGGCGGTCTGCCCCGAGGGCCTCCTGCCGCAGTGGGGGTACTTCGCCTACGACGTCACGGCCCCGAGCGACAGCCACGTGAGCTTCGCCGCCCGCACCGCGGCCAGCGTCGCCGAGCTGAACACGGCGACGAGCGCGCCGCTCGCCACGGCGCAGTCGACGCCCACCGACACCCAGAGCTGCCCCATGAACGGGTCGGTGGCGGGCTGCCCGGTCGATCTCTACGACGCCTTCGGGCTGCCGGGGGCGCATCACCAGTTCCTCGAGCTCGTCGCGACGCTGTATCCTTCGTCCAGCAACTCGCAGGGCCCGACCGTGAACAACTGGAACATCACCTACTCATGCGTCGCCGCGCAGTGAAGATCGGGGCGCCGCTCGCGCTCGCGGGTGCGCTCGCGGCGGCGGGCGGGTGCGACGACGAGAGGCCCCCCGTGAGCGGCGTGGGGCCGGCGGGTCCGGGTTCGACGGTCACCACCGGTCCGGGCGGCGCCGGGGGGGCCGACGGCGGGGGCGGCGCCGGCGGGCAGCCATCGCGTGGGGGCGGGGGTGGGGGCCCGACCGCC
>CAZYSW010000326.1:0-6892 GCA_964650105.1 uncultured Nannocystaceae bacterium | reverse complement strand
CTTCCGGCCGGACGTGGACGCGTATCGCCAGCGGCTCGACTACGAGCTGCAGGTGATCATCGACATGAAGTTCCCCGGCTACTTCCTGATCGTGTGGGACTTCATCCGCCACGCCAAGCAGATCGGCGTCCCGGTCGGTCCGGGTCGCGGCTCCGGAGCGGGCAGCCTGGTCGCCTATGCGATGCGGATCACGGACCTCGATCCGCTGCAGTACGACCTGCTGTTCGAGCGCTTCCTCAACCCCGAGCGCGTCAGCATGCCGGACTTCGACATCGATTTCTGCATGGACCGGCGCGACGAGGTCATTCGCTACGTGATGGATCGTTACGGCGAGGACCACGTGGGGCAGATCGCGACCTTCCACAGCCTCAAGGCGCGGGGGCTGGTCCGCGACGTCTGTCGGGTGATGGGCTGGTCGGTGGCCGAGACCAACGAGCTCGCCAAGCTGATCCCGGAGGGGCCCAAGGTGACCTTGTCGGCGGCGATGACCGATCCGGAGCCCCTCAAGAAGGAGGCGAAGAAGGACCCTTCGCTGGCCGCCAAGTACAAGGACGTGATCGCCATCGGCGAGGCCGCGGCCAAGCTACGGGCTCGCGTCGCCGAGGACCAGCGGGCCGCCGAGGTGATGAGGGTCGGTTGCTCCCTCGAGGGCCTCAATCGCCACGCCGGGATGCACGCGGCCGGGATCGTGATCGGCAACCGGCCCTTGTGGGAGCACGTGCCGTGCTTCCAGGCCGACGGCAAGCTCGTGACCCAGTACACCATGACCGATGCCGAAAGGGCGGGTCTGGTCAAGTTCGACTTTTTGGGGCTCAAGACGCTGACGGTCATCTCGACCGCGGTGCGGCTGATCAACGACGGGAAGCTCCACGGCAGCGACGAGCCGTTCGACATCCACCGGATCCCGATGGACGACGCCGGGGTCTACGAGATGATCTCGCACGGCGACACGACCGGGGTTTTCCAGCTCGAATCGAGCGGCTTCAAGGATCTTCTCAAGCGGCTTCGGCCGGACTGCTTCGAGGACATCATCGCCGCGGTCGCGCTGTATCGCCCCGGTCCGCTCGAGGGCGGGATGGTGGACCAGTTCATCGAGTGCAAGCACGGCCGTCGTGCGATCGAGTATCCCCATCCCCTGCTGGAGAGCGTGCTGCGGGAGACCTATGGGGTGTTCGTCTACCAGGAACAGGTGATGCAGGCCGCGCAGATCCTCGCCGGCTTCAGCCTGGGCTCCGCCGATCTGATGCGGCGTGCCATGGGCAAGAAGAAGAAGAAGGAGATGGATCGACAGCGGTCGCTGTTCGTCGAGGGTTGTGCAGCGACGAGCGGCATCGACGAGAAGAAGGCCAACGAGATCTTCGACCTCATCGACAAGTTCGCGGGCTACGGCTTCAACAAGTCCCACTCGGCGGCCTACGGCCTCATCACCTATCAAACGGCCTATCTCAAGCACCACTTTCGCACCGCCTTCATGGCGGCGCTGATGACCTGCGACAAGGACAAGAACGAGAACGTCGTCAAGTTCATCGCGGAGGCCCGGGGATCGGGCATCGAGGTGCTGCCGCCGGACATCAACGAGTCCGAGCGGGACTTCACCGTGGTCAAGCGCGAGGACGGCGAGCAGCAGATCCGGTTCGGCCTCGGGGCGGTGCGCAACGTGGGTAGCGGGGCGGTCGACACCATCCTCGAAGCGCGCGCCCAGGACGGGCCCTTCGTGAGCCTGTACGACCTGTGCCGACGCATCGATCTCAAGAAGGTCAACAAGCGGACGCTCGAGGGGCTGCTCCGGGCGGGCGCGTTCGACGGCGTGGCCGGGGATCGGGCACGGGCCCAACTCTACGGGGCCATCGACCTGGCCGTCGAACAAGGGCAGTCGGCGCAACGGGACCGTGACAGCGGTCAACGAGGGCTGTTCGACGTGCTGGAGACGCCCGACACGGTCTATGCAGAGGACTACCCCGACGTGGAGGAGTGGTCGCCCAAGGAGCGGCTCGCGTTCGAGCGCGAGGCGCTGGGCTTCTATCTCACCGGACATCCCCTCGATCGCTTCCAGCAAGACGTCGAGCGGTTCGCCACGACCAACGTGGGCACCCTTCGCAAGGAGCACAACGGCGCGGAGGTGATCATCGCCGGAGTCGTCTGCGATCTCCGCGAGGTGCAGACGCGCAGCGGCCGGGGACCCATGGCCTTCTTCCAACTCGAGGACCAGTACGGTCGCGTCGAGGTCATCGTGTTCCCGAAGGTCTACGCGCGGCTCGACGAGGAGTCCGGGATCACCGTGGCCGAGCAACTCGAGCGCGCCGGAGACGAGCCGGTGCTGGTGACCGGCAAGGTGGAGGTGGAGCTCGATGACGAGGGCAACGTCCAGCGGTTCAAGCTCCTCATGGAGAACGTCCGGGTGATGGCCGACGTCCGGGCCGAGCGGACGCGTGGTGTCCGGCTCGACATCCGTGCCGATCAGCTCGACGACAAGAAGCTGATGCTGCTCAAGCAGGTGGTCTCCGACCACGCCGGGCCGTGCAAGATGGAGCTGCAGGTCACGGTCGACGACCGTTTCGCATCCACGGTGGTGTTCGGGGACGAGTTCGGCGTCACCGCCGACGAGGGCCTCCTTTTGGCCCTCGAACGCCTGTTCGGTCGGGGCTGCGCCAGGCTGGTCTGATCGCTCGGTGCCGCGGTCAGGGGTCCAAGGCGCGCAGGAATTTCACCCCGTCGGACACGAACCAGCCCTGGAGCATGTGTCCCGAGCCGTGGACGCACCAGGTCACGGGGTATCCGTCGGTGCACCCCTGGTACTCGACGCAACCGTCGCGCTGCGCCGGGGTCGTTTGCGTGCTGCACCCGTTCTCCGTCACCCAACGGTCGCGGGCCGCCTTGCCCGACGAGAAGGGGACGGTCGGGTCGTTCTCGCCGTGAACGAGGAACGCCGCGACCGGGCCGATACAGTCGGCCGCCGCCGGAATGCCGGCGCCGGCGGACACCGCCAGACCCGCGATGACGTCGCCGCGATGGCAGGCCAGACGGTTGGACATCCCCCCGCCGAAGCTGTGCCCCATGGTGTAGACGCGGGCCGGATCGATGCAGAGCTGTTCACCGATGGCCGCGTACAGGGCGTCGAAGAGGGCGAAGTCGCGGCCCTGGGGATCGAAATCCCACCCGCTCTGGAAGTTCCCGATGGGGAGTCCGTCGGGGTACACGACGATGGCCGCGTCGTCCCACTTGGCCAGGACGTCTTGTGTTTGCTTGGGCACCGATCCGTCGGCACCCGCCGCGTGCCAGTAGAACACCAGGGGGTAGGGGCGATCGGGATCGTAGGTGGATGGAAGGTCCAACACGTAGGTCCGTTGCTGGCCGTCCACTTCGATCACCCCGTCGATCACGTCGCCCGGAGAAGCGCCGCACCCCGGCGAGCCGGGGGCTGCCCCCGGATCGTCGGTGGTCCCGGTCGTCGCGTCGTCGGTGGTGGAGGACTCGGACCCGCCGCCGCCGGACGAGCCCACCGTCGCGGTCGTCGTGGTGTCGTCGACTCCGGTGGTCGCCGGTCGGGAGCCCGTCTCCGCCGAGGATTGCCCGGTGTCGCCGTCGTCCGAGGCGGTGTCGCTGGTCGACGTCTCACCGGCGGGGTTCGGGAGCGCGTCGTCACTGCATCCGACGAGCGCGAGATCGAGGAGAAAGACGGTGCATGCGGTCACGGCTCTCGCCATGCCCGGACCGTAGCGCCCCGATCCGGTGGGCTGGACGCCGATCGCCGGCGCTGCAGACGACCGCCGCGACGGCGATCGGTGCCCTCGTATTCCGTCGGTACACGCGCCGGTGCAGCGGTCGCCGGTCGATCGCGCGGCGTCAGTTCGCAGCGCGAGAGCGTCGACGCCCCCGCCGCGGTGGCGACTCTTCGGCGACCGGCTCCGACTCGGGAGCGACCGGCTCGGGCTGTACCTCGGGCAGCGTCGGATCGCCTGCCAGCCCCAGCGCGCGACGGCGGGCGTCGGGCAGCCCGAGATAGGTGGCGACTTCGTCGTAGACCGACAGCCTCAGCTCCTGATCGAACTGCTCCGCATCGCGGCACAAGCGAGCGATGTTGCGCCGGTAGACGGCGATCCCGGTCAACGTGGTCTGCGAGTCGTCGGAAGACGCCCCGGTCTTGGTGGCGAGGGCCACCACGGTCACGCGCGGATCGAGTCCCTCGCCCACGAGCTCGGCCGGCGGTTGATCGTGCACGAACACGGGGAGCGCGACGCTTCCCGCCACCAGCTCGCGAAGCGCCTCGTCGGGTGCGCCCTGGAGGATCTGGACCAGACGTCGATGCACCACCGCCGGGCTCGGCACCCAGTCGGGCAGCGGACCCGCGGCGTCGAGCTCCCGCGTGCGCAGGGCGGTGACCACGGCACGGCGCGGATCGCCGTGTCGATGCTCGGCTTCGCTGAGCAGGTACCAGGCGTCGGGCTCCTCCGGAAACCGCTCACACAGCTCGCGGAGCAGGGCGAGGCCACCGTCGATGTCGCCCACCTCCAGACGCAGCCGGGCCAGACGCATCGCGAACTGCAGGATCCGTCCGATGCGGTCGATCCGCTCCTCGTCCTCGAGGGGCTCGCCGTCGGGATCCCGCGTCAGGAACTCCACCGCGGTGCGCCGATCTTCGTCCACGTCATCGGCGCGGGGCAGGTCCCCGCTGCTGGCCATCTCCATGGCGACCTCCAGCGCGCCGATTTCCGCCAGCCCCTCGAGGCGGGCCGCGGCACCCTCCTCGTCCCCCAGACCGAGCTCGCACTCGGACGCCAGGAGCTGGAGGTCGAGCGCGTCGAACGCACTGAGCCCCTCGAGCTCGAGCGCGTCCTCACAGTAGCGGAGCGCCCGTCCCGGGTCGTCGAGGTCGAACAGGCACACCTGCGCTGCCGCCGTGTACGGCTCGAGGTACTCGGGATCGAGCTCCAGAGCGCGCTCGTAGCACCGGAGGCTCTCCTCGGGATTCCCCTCGGCCAGCGCGATCGCGCCCTGCAGGACGGCGGCGTCCGGGTCGTCGGGCTTCACCTCTTGCGCATGCTGGACGGATGTCCGGGCGGCGACGAGGTCGCCGCGGTCGAGAAGCGCCCAACCGCGGTCGAGGTGCGCTGCAAATTGGCTGGTTTCTCCGTACCCCGTATCGGTCATGTCCTCGAGGTCCAGGCTCGCCATGTGCTGCCTTCATATATCATGACCCAGGGACCCCGGCGGGACGATAGCGCACGCTGCGGCCCCCACGAACACGCCCATTCGCGGGCCGCTGGCGTGATGCTTCCCCTCCTCGGCGCCGAGGGTTCTCCGATTCTTCGAAGATCTGCTCTCGTGACCGTATCGTCAGCCCAGATGATCGCCCTGCGCTCCGGTGCGAAGCGGGTGCGGCGCTTGGGCACGGCCGTGGTGGCGGGGATGCTCGCCATCCTGCCGAGTTGCCGGTCGTCGGGCGCGCCCTCCAGCCCACAGCACCTCGGTGACTTCCGCGACCTCGAGCCTCCCACCGTCGACGAGGCGTACCGCGAGGACTGGGACGTCCTGCAGCGGGCGCGGGAGGCCGACCCCGCGGACCCCGAGGTCGCCCGCGCGGCCGACCGGATCCTGGCCCGCGAGCCCCCGGTCCTGATCAAGCTGCACGCCCTTCTGGCCAAGGCCGAGCAGGGTTATCTCAGCGGAGACGATTCCTCGGCCATCGCCGCGGCCGACCTCGCCCTGGGCAGCGTCGACACCGACCCTCGCAAGGCGCCCCCGGTGGTGGTGGCGTTGACGGTGGTGCGAGCACGCGCGCTGGTGCGAGGGGGTGATCCGAGCCGGGCCGTCGAGGCCCTCGCCGACCCGGTCTTGTCCACGCCCGGAGCGCTGGCCGACGAGGAGCGCCAGGGGTTGCGGGCGGTGGCGCTCGACCGCAACGCAGCACACCTGGACGCGGCGCTGGCCTACCTGCTCTGGCGAGAGCGCCTCGCCGACGACGATCCAGCTGCGGCATACGCGGAGGAGCGTCACGCGGCGCTGATTCGCGCCGTCGATGCCCGGGCCATCGCCGAGCGGGCGGCGAGGCTCCCCGAGGGTCCGGTGCGCGCGTGCCTGGAGGCCCACCTCGGCCGGCGACCGTCCCAGACCCGCACCGGTTGGGTCCAGCGATGCGGCCAGGAGGGCACGCGCGTCGGCATTCTCTTGCCTCGGACCGGTCCCTTGTCGGCGCTTGCCGACCCGCAGCTCGCCGCTGCGACGATCGCGGTCGAGATCCTGCTCGACGGGGATCCCGGTACGCGCGTGGTGTGGCGAGACAGTGGCTCGACCCCGGCGCAGGCGGTGAGCTCCGCCCGCGCGCTGGTGGCCGCGGGGGCGGACGTCATCGTCGGCCCGGTCGGGGCCGGGAACGTCGAGGCCGTGGCCGGTCAGCTCGGCACGGGCGTCACCGTGATCGTGCCGGGAGAGGGGATGGGGCGGACGATCGGGGTCGCACCGCCCCTCGAGATGCGCATCGAGGCGCTCGTCGATCACGCGGCGGCCCTCGGTGCGACCCGACTGGTGGTCGCCGCACCCGACAACGCCTACGGCCGGCGAGCCGCGAAGGCCATTCGAGCATTGGTCGAAGGACGCTTCCCCAAGCCCTTGATCATTCAGATCTATCCGCCGTCGACGACGAGCTTCGCCCCCACGCTCGCCCCCGTGCTCCCGGCGCTGGGCAAGGGCGCGGCGTTGCTCGTGCCCGACCACCTCTCGCGCGTGGAGCTGATCGTCCGGCAGCTCGCGCGCGCCGGGTTGTCCCCGTCGCCGGACGCGAGCGCGGGTCCGGTCGTGCTGAGCACGGCCGAGGGGGTGACCGCCGATGCGCTCGGCACCGGGCACGAGGTCCTCGAGGGGCTGTGGGTCTGCCCGGTCGCGGTCGAGCACGACG
>CAZYSW010000325.1:0-6919 GCA_964650105.1 uncultured Nannocystaceae bacterium | reverse complement strand
ACCTGCGGCAGGACTTCGGGCGGAATCCCCGCCCCCGTGTCGATGACCCGAAGGACCGCCCACGCCTTGGTGCCGTCCGAAGTCGGGCACCGATCCGTTTCGAGCGTGAGGCGTCCGCCCGGCGTCATCGCATCGCGGGCGTTCACCGCGAGGTTGAAGATCACCTGGTCCAGACCCGAGGGATCGATCGAGACGCGGGGATCGTCGGCGCTCAGATCGGTGTGCAGCCGCAGGTCGGTGCCCAACAGCCTCTCGAGCGTCCCACGAATGCGCTCGATCTGATGGTTGAGCGCCAGCACCTTCGGACGCGACGGCCGGCGTCGCGAGAACTGCAGGAGCTGGCGCGTCAGCGTCGAGGCCTGCTTCGACGCCGTCAGGATCTCCGCCACGCTCTCCGAGGCCGAAGGATGATCGGCGAGCTCGTCGAGGAGCAGCTCGCCGTAGTTGTCGATCACCGTCAAGAGGTTGTTGAAATCGTGCGCCACGCCGCCCGCGAGGCGAGCGACCGCTTCCATGCGTTCGGCCTGTCCCAGCCGCGCCTCGGCCCGCAGGCGCTCCTCGACGACCTGGTGGCGCTCGATCGCGTGGCGAACGGCGCGAGACAGAAGCGAGGGGTCGAGTCCCGGCTTGGGCAGGCACTCCTGGGCTCCCGCCCGGATCGCCTCGCGACTGCGGTCCTGGTCGTCCGTCCCGGTCAACGCCACGACGGGCACGGCCGGCGCGACGTCCCGGAGCTCACGGACGAGCGTCGCGCCTTTTGCCCCCTCGAGGTGCATGTCGAGCAACACCGCATCGATCTCGCCGGCCGCGAGCGCGTCGGCGGCCGCCTGCCGGGTGGCGACGATGCGCGTCTCGAAGGCGGTCCCGTGGCGCAAGAGCTGCTCCTGCAGGCCTCGGGCATCCGCGGGATCGTCGTCGACGATGAGGATCCGCAGGCGGCCGGTCATGTCGACGAGCTGGGTGGAGTCGCGCATGCACGATCGGCTCTCGCACGCACGACGCGAGGTCGAGTTCGGGCCGAAGTGAAGGTCCGCATGGCCGGCGCCAGTTTCGGCTGACCAGCCGCTCGAAGCAACCCGAGCCCGACGCGTACGAATTTTTCGTACGAGCCGGCCGGCCGTCGGACTATTCGCCTCGACCGCGCTCGACGAAGGCGATCGCGAAGCGGATGACCTCCAGCGCGCTGTTCAACTGGAGCTTGTCCTTGATCCGCTGTCGGTGCGTCTGGATGGTGCGCAGCGAGATGTTGAGCGTCTTGGCGATCTCGCGTGGCGTCCGTCCCCGCCCCAGCATGCCCAAGATCTGGAGCTCGCGATTGGTCAGAACGCCGATCCCCGTCTGCTGGGCGGCGATCGCCGCGTCGCGCTGTCCGCTGAGCTGGCGGCGCATCGGGGGGCTCAAGAACGTGCTGCCTCGGGCGACCGCCCGGATTGCCTCCAGAAGCGTCTCCTCCGCCTCGTCCTTCATGACGTACCCGCCCGCGCCACACTGCAGCGCGCGACGGGCATAGACCTCCTCCCCGTGCATCGAGAGCACCAGGATCGCCTGACGCGGGCGCCGCTCTCGAATGGCGCGAACCAGATCGAGCCCGTCGTACTCGCGGAGGCTGACGTCGACGACGACGAGGTCGGGATCGAGTCGATCGATGGCCTCCAAAGCCTCGTTGGGCGTGTCCGCTTCGCCGCACGCCACGAGGTCCTCGGCACCATCGACGAGGAAGCGAAGCCCCACGCGTACGACCGGGTGATCATCGACGATGAACACGCGCAGGGGCGAGGGGGCGAGTCGACTGGGGCTGGGCACGGTCGGGGGGGTCCATACCATTCAATACCGATTTGAGCCCCGGGGGGAACACCCGTCGCGGTCGGGGCCGCACGGTTGCCTCCCGACACGCGAAGCGAAGGGGCTCCGATCGGCGGCCGGGGCACCGCGTCGGCGGCGGCCGTCCGCGTCCGGGCGCGCTCGCGCGGGGAGGCGGAGAGATCTCGCGCCACGCCTTGCGCCCCGACACGTCGATTCGAAGCGCTACGCGGCGCTTTTTGTCCCGCCCCCCGCCGTGGCCGGGCGCGCCCCCGCGCATCTTCGAAACACCCGATGTTCGAGCTACCGCCCCACGCGAGACAACACGCAGTGGTAGGCCTCGGGCATCCCCCACTTGCGGACGTTCACGAAGGCGTCGGTGATCCGCCCCTGCTCGTTCACGAAGTACGTGTCGGGGATGTTCGTGGTGCCGAACCGCTGGTGCAACGTCTGCTCGGGATCCCACACCACCTCGACCGACGTGTCGCTCAACGAGAGGCTCTCGAGGAACGGCCCGATCGCCTCGGGGTCCTTGTCGATGCTGACCGCGAGGACCACCACGTCGTCGTGATCCTCGAGGCGCTCGGCCAGGCGATGGACCTGAGGCCACTCGGTGATGCACGGGTCGCACCACGTGGCCCAGAAGTTGACCACGACGAATTTCCCCCGGAAGTCCGAGGGCCGAACCTCGTTGCCCTGGAGATCCTGGACCACGAAGTCGGGCGCCGGCAGGTCGCGAGCCTCGGGCTGCAGCCCCCGACACGCGGAGGCGTTTTGGGTCTCCACCGCCCCGGCCAGCGACCAGGCGAAGCCGAACACGAACAGCCCACCCACGACCACGTACACCAGGTAGGCGATCCATCCGAACGGGTCGAGGGTCGTCTTGTCTTTCGGCTCCATGCCTCCTCGGATCGCGCCTCAGCGGCCCTTGGCCGCCTCGGCGATGATGGCGTCGTACACCCGCTCCCGGGGCGTACCCGCGTCCACGAGCTTTTGGGCCTGCTCCCGCGCCTCGGCCACGATGACCTGCATGTCCGCGGGCGCGATGGCCCCCCGCACCAGGCGCCCGTTCACGAAGGTGGTCGGCGTGGAGCGGACGCCCAGCTTCTGCGCCAGGGCCATGTCCTCTTCGATCGCCTCGTCGAGGGCGACGTCTTGCATGTCCGCCTCGAACTTCTCGACGTCCAGACCCAGCTCCCCGGCGATCTCCGCTAAGTTCGCCCGCCCCAGCGCCGGCTGGCGGGCGAACAACGCATCGTGCATCTCCCAGAACTTCCCCTGTCGATCCGCGGCCAGGGCCGCCTTGGCGGCCTCGCGCGCGCGGTTGTGCATCGGCAAGGGAAGGTTGCGGAACACCAGCCGGACGTCGTCGTTCTGGTCCACGAGCGCCTCGAGCTGCGGGGCGACCCGTGAGCAGTACGGGCACTGGAAGTCGCTGAACTCGACCAGGGTGACCAGAGCGTCCTCCGGGCCGCGCGCCGGTCGTCCGTCGAGGGGCACCGCCATCACGGCGTTTTCGACCGGGTCGTCGGGAGCCGCCGGGTTGGCGCGCCGCTCGAGCGCCCCCTCCATCAGCTTGGCGTATACCTCCGAACGGGGCGTCCCCGCGTCGACCAGTGCCTTGGCCCGAGACCGCTCCACGTCGATGATCTCGTGCCATTGCGCCTCGGTCAGCGCACCGCTGTACACGGTGCCGTTGACCACGAAGGCCGGCGTTCCCCGCAGCCGCAAGAGCGCGCCGGCCTTGAAGTCGTCGTCGACGGCCTGGGCCGCGCCCGCGCCCGCCATGTCCGCCTGGAACTTCTCGACGTCGAGCCCCAACCTCTGCGCTTGTTCGACGACCCTGCTGGTGTCCGCCTTGGCTTCGAACAGGTAGTCGTGCAGCTCCCAGAACTTGCCCTGCTGGTGCGCGGCCCATGCCGCTCTCGCAGCCGGCTCGGCCTTGGGATGCCCCGGCAGCGGGTAGTGCTTGTAGATGAGGCGCACGTCCCCCGCGTAGGTCTCGACGGCCTTCTTGACCGGGCCGTTGGCCCGCGCGCAGTACGGGCACTGGTAGTCGGAGAACTCGACGATCGTGACCAGCGCGTCGTCGGGACCGAGCTGTGGCTCGTCGCCCCGCAGCGCGACGCGAAGGCGCTCACCGGCCTCGGCCTGGATCTCGGACGCCGTGTCGCGAGCGATCCACCATTTGCCCAAGAAGAAACCGCCGCCCAGGAACACGATGAACAGCAGGATGCCCATCGCCGGCGAGCCTCGAGCGTCGTCCGGAGGCGGCGCTTCGGCCGTCGCGGCCGCTTTGCCCTCGTCGGCACCGCGTTCGGGGTCGGCCGCCGCGTCGCGTGCATGCTCGCCCGACGAGGCGTTGCGCGCCTCGTCCGAAGCCTTGGGGTCCTCCTCGCGCTCGCGATCTTCTTGGTCTCGTTCGGACATGTTCGTTCCTCCGGCGCGGGCCGGTGCCCGCGTGCTCAGGAGCCGTCGGCGGCCGACGTGGCCGAGGGATTGCG
The DNA here is from genome assembly GCA_964650105.1 of uncultured Nannocystaceae bacterium. Lineage (GTDB taxonomy): Bacteria > Myxococcota_A > Polyangia > Nannocystales > Nannocystaceae > CAZYSW01. The sequence continues at coordinate 2,615 of CAZYSW010000325.1, read as the reverse complement.
CCCGGCCCCGCCGGGCATCGCCGCCCGCATGATGTGGGCATAGACCGCGTGGGGCTCGGCGCCCGCCGAAATCAGGGCTCGCGCCACGGCGCGCTCCTTCTCCACGATGTCTCGAAGCTTGGCGGGATCGATGGCTCCGGACTGCGGCAAACCGTTGATGAAGAACGTAGGCGTCCCTCGCACGCCCAAACGACGCCCCTCCATCTTCTCCCGCTCCAGCCGTTCCTCGGTGGCGGGGGCGTCCAGATCGGCCTCGAACTTCGCGACGTCGAGCCCGAGCTCCGCCGCGTACCCGAGCAGATTCTCGCGCTTCATCTTCTGGCGGTTGCGAAACAAGAGGTCGTGCATGGCCCAAAAGCGACCTTGCTGCTGGGCCGCGATGGCGGCCTTGGCTCCCAGCGCCGCGTCCGGATGCATGGGGAGCGGAAACTGCTTGAATACGATGCGAACGTCGTCGGGATAGGCCTTCGACAGCTCGTCGAGCGTCTCGGCGAACTGGCCGCAAAAGGGGCACTGGAAGTCGCTCCACTCCACGATCGTGACCGTGGGCTGCGCGGCGCCCTTGATCGCGTCGCCCGGCCCGTAGGTGGCCCGCGATCGGTCGCCGGTGACGTGCGCGGCGAGGCTGTCGTCGACGTCCTCCATGGTGACGAACGGCCCGTCGTAGGTGGGATCGGGTTCGGGTCCCGCCCGCCCGCAGGCCCCCACCAGGACCGCAGCCATCAACAGCGTTTCGAGCTTCCTCATTCCGATGGCTCCTTTCGAGGGTCGATGGCGTCCTCGCCCAAAAGCCGCGCGGCGACCTCGGCCCGAGGCACCCCCTCGGCCATCAAAGCCTGCGCCTTCTCCCGTTCCTCGGCGATCATCCCGGCGATCTGACCGGCCCGATATCCGCTGGCATATCGCCCGTTGACGAAGAACCCCGGCGTTCCCGGGATGCCCAAAAGCTCGGCCAGCGCGATGTCGTCGTCGACGAGCTTGGCCAGCGCGGGGTCGTCGAGTTCCGCGAGGAACCGCTCGCCGTCCAGCCCGATCTCCTCGGCGAAACGCACGAAGTCCAGCCGCCCCATCGAGCCCTCGTGCGCCAACAACCGGTCGTGCATCTCCCAGAACTTCCCCTGGCGGCCGGCCGCCAACGCAGCCTTCGCCGCGCCCACCGCGGCGGCGTGGATCGGCAGCGGAAGCTGCTTGATCACCCACCGGACGTCCTCGGACTCGGTCATCAGCCGCTCGAGCTCCTCTTCGTAGGCGCGCCGGCAGTAGGGGCACTGGAAGTCGATGAACTCGATCACCACGATCGGCGCGTCTTCGGGTCCTCGCGCGGGCGCCCCGCTGACGTCGATGCGATAGCGCGCGTCCGTGCGCGGGGGCTGGCGCTGGACGGGCTCGGCATCCTCCTGCTGCTTGGTGGCGAGCTTCTCCTGCAGTTGCTCGGCCTCCGCCGGCGTGGGCGTCACGCGCCCGGTCGACGCCGTGGCCATGATCGCGGCGTACACCTCCGGCCGCGGGGTTCCGGCGGCCAACATCTCCCGGACCTTGGCGATCTCCTCGTCGATGACCGCGTGCCACGTCGGCTCGTCGGCAAATCCGGCCAGGTACAGCCCGTTCACGAACATCGCGGGCAGACCGACGATGCCCAGTCGCTTGGCCTCGCGGCGATGCCGAAGGCGGAGCCCGGCGTGCGCACCCGTGTCGAGATCGTCGGTGAAGCGCGGAACGTCGAGCCCCAGCGCTTCGGCCTGGGCGCGCAGCGTCGGACGATCGAACGCCCCCGCGTGCTCGAACAGCCGGCGATGCATCTCCCAGAACTTCCCCTGGGCACCCGCGGCGAAGGCCGCCTCGGCCGCTTGCTCGCCCTGCCCGAAGCCGGGCACCGTGTACGACCGGTAGACGACCCGCAGGTCGTCGCCGTAGTCCTCGAGCAGGTTGTTCATGACCTGCCAGGTCCGTCCGCACGGCGGGCACGCGTAATCGGTGAACACCACGATGGTCACCAAAGGCGCGTCCCCGCCCAGGGCGTACTCGTCTTCGAACAGCGGGACCCGGTACCGGGTGGCATCGATCCGCACGCGCGGGGCGTCTCCCTCGTGGGAGTTCTTGCGTGGACACCCGGCGAGCAACCCAACCAGCACCACCCAGACGGCCATCCACGAGAGCCGGAGGATCGACGGCGGCGAGGTCGGCCGCGCGAGGCTGCGCTTGTCTCGCGTCACGAACGGGGCCAAGGCTAGCAGGGACCTCGGAATCGCACGAACCGTCGGTGTGTCCGCGAGCCCGGATCTTGCCCCCACGGGCGCCGAGCGCCGAGCGGCCTCGCGCGTCCGCGAGGGGACGATTCGGCGCAGCGTCTGCCAGGCGCTGGAAATCGAAAAGCCCCGCGCGGGGCGGGGCCTGCCGATTTCACCGAGAGCGGGAGACGAGACTCGAACTCGCGACTTCAACCTTGGCAAGGTTGCGCTCTACCAACTGAGCTACTCCCGCGCTCAGGGGAGGCGGAGATTGTCCTGAACGCGCCGCCGAGTCAATCCCCTTTCGACACCGTTCGTCATTTTTTTGATTCGTGGGTTTCGGTCCCAGGAAATGGCGCCGCCCAGCCCGTGCACGGGATGCGACGA
>CAZYSW010000324.1:0-6964 GCA_964650105.1 uncultured Nannocystaceae bacterium | reverse complement strand
TCCACAAGCTCTCCAAGGGGTACAGGCAGCGCGTCGGGATGGCTCAGGCGCTCCTGCACGATCCCGAGGTGCTCATCCTGGACGAGCCCACCAGCGGGCTCGATCCGCTGCAGATTCGAGAGGTCCGACAGCTCATCCGCGAACTCGGCGAGACCAAGACCATCTTGCTCTCGACGCACATCCTTCAGGAGGTCGAGGCCGTGGCCGACGCGGTGATCCTCGTCCACGAAGGGCGGGTCGCGTTCACCGGGACCCAGGGGGAGCTCAAGAAGGACGGCTCGATCGAGGAGCAGTTCTACCGTCTCACTGGTGCCAAGGAGGTGGCGTGATGGGCATCGACTTCAAGGTCGTGTCCGCGATCTTCCGCAAGGACATGCGGCATTACCTGGCCAATCCGACCGGCTACGTGTTTTTGACCTTGTTCATCGCCACGACGGCGGCGGCGGCCTTCCTGCAGGAGGGCTTCTTCGCGCGCAACCTGGCGGATCTCGCCGAGCTCAACCACGTGATGCCGGCGATCCTCATGTTCTTCGTCCCCGCCATCACCATGGGGGCCTGGGCCGACGAGCGCCGCGGCGGAACCGACGAGCTGCTCATGACCATGCCGGTCCGGGACGCCGAGGCGGTGCTGGGCAAGTACCTCGGCGTGCTGGGCATGTACACGGTGTCGCTCGGGTTCTCGGGGGCGCACGTCCTGGTGCTGGACTACCTGGGCGATCCGGACTCGGGTCTGATGATGTCCACCTACTTCGGGTACTGGCTGATGGGCGCGCTGTTTTGCGCCATCGGGTTGGTGGCGTCGATGTTCACCACCAACGCGACCGTAGGGTTCATTCTCGGCGCGCTGGGGTGTGCGGGCCTGGTGTTCGCCGGGAGCGAGCCGTGGGCCAGCGGCCTGCTGGGGACGGCCGTCTTGGGATTGGTGGCCGCGCTGGGTTGGCTGGTCATCCGCGGCGAGGAGCGCGGTACCGGCCTGGCGGCGGCCGTGGGCGCCGCGCTGGGCATCGTGCTGTGGCTTCAGGGCCTGTTCGTCGGGGAGCAGAGCGCCGACCAGGCCGCCACGCAGGCCAACTGGTTCGTGGACGTGTTCGCCGCGCTGAGCGTGCAGGACCACTTCTCGAGCTTCGGCGAGGGCGTCGTCCGGTTGGGCGACGTCTTCTACTTCGTCACCGGGATCGTCGTGTTGCTGTACTTGGGCAGCTTCCTCCTGGGAAGGAGGCACTGGTAGTCATGGCTCTCGCGCTTCGACATCACCAACTCGTACGGTTCGGCGCCCTCTTGGTGGCCGGGGTGTCGTTCACCTACATGGCCAGCCGCGCCCAGACCCGCGTCGACGTCACCGAAGAAGGGCTCAGCCAGCTCACCCCGGACACTCGAGATCTCATCCGGGGCATCACGACGGACCGCCCGGTCACCGTGCACGCCTTCATCTCCAAGGAGGTCCCGCGCGACTACGTCACCACCCGCATGCGCCTGCTCAACATCCTCAGGGAGATGCAGGCCGAGGGTGGCGAGGGGCTCCAGGTCCGCATCGTCGAGCCCGAAGTCCACTCACCGGAGGCCGAGGAGGCGATGGAGAGCTTCGGGATCATGCCCCGTCCCCTGGCCGATCGTAGCGGGGGACGGGTTCGCGGCATGGAGGTCTTCTTGGGGCTCGCATTCGTCAGCGGTCCCCGAGAGGAGGTCGTGCCCTTCATGGATCGTGGCCTGTCGGTCGAGTACGAGGTCGCCCGGGCGCTCGAAGTCGTGACCCAGGACAAGAAGAAGGTCATCGGCATCCCGCGCACCGATGCCACGATCATGGGCAACTTCGACATCCAGGCGCGCAGCCAGCAGCCGGCGTGGCGAATCGTCGACGAGCTGCGCAAGCAGTACGAGGTCCGCACCCTCAATCCGAAGGCGCCCGTCCCCGACGACGTCGACGTCCTGTTCGTGCCTCAGCTCTCGAGCATGCCGCAAGACGAGCTCGACCACGTCAAGGCCTACGTCGACGCCGGGCGGCCCGCGCTTCTGACCGTCGATCCCATGCCCCTGTTCGACATCCGGCTCGCGCCGCGCGAGGCGAAGCTGCCACCGCCGGGGCAGGGGGGACCGTTCGGGGGCGGGCCGCCGCCCGAGCCCAAGGGCAACTACGTCCAGCTCCTGCGTGACATCGGTGTGTCCTGGCCCGACACCAAGATCGTCTACGACACCCACAATCCCAACCCCATCTTCGACCAGGCGCCTCCGCAGATCGTGTTCGTGGCGGAGCGTCCCGACGGCACCAAGCCCTTCGAGGACACCGATCCCGTCGTGGACGGCCTCAGCCAGGTCGTGACCATGTACGCCGGGGAGCTGGAGCCCGCTCCCGGTCACTCCGAGACGTTCGCCCCGCTTTTGGTCACCGGCAAGTCGGCGGGCACCAACGAGTTCGACGACATGGTGCAGCGCCACCCCTTGTTCGGAATCAACGGGCCGCTGCCGCCCCGCAACCGGACGCCGATCACCGGCAAGAATCACGTGCTGGCGGCCAGGATCACCGGTGGCGGCGGCGGGGAGGGCGAGAACGCCGCCAAGCCCCGCAACGTCGTGGTGATCGCGGACCTCGACCTGTTCGGCAACCTGTTCTTCCAGATGCACGAGCGCGGCGGGGACATCGACGACGACGGCCTCGACGACATGCGCTTCGACAATGTGCCGTTTCTGCTCAACGTCATCGACAGCCTGGCGGGCGACGATCGGTTCATCGAGCTCCGCAAGCGCCGGCCGGCCTACCGGCGCCTGACCACCGTCGACGAGCTCACGCGAGACGCCCGAGCGCTGCGCCAAGAGCAGATCCAGGCCGCCAACCAAAGGGCCGAGGCCGATCTGGAGGAGGCACAAAAGGCCCTGGAGGCGGCCGTGGCGGTGGTGCGCGAGCGCACCGACCTCGACGACACCACCAAGGCCATCATGCTCAAGAGCGCCGAGGAGGCGGAGAACCGCCGGCTGCAGGCCAAGCAGGAGAAGATCGAGCGCGAGAAGGCCAAGGCCATCGCCAAGACCGAGACGGAGCACCGGCGCAAGGTCGACGAGGTACAAAACCAGATCCGCCTCATCTCGGTCCTGGTGCCACCCATCCCGGCGCTGCTGCTCGGGGGAATCATCTTCGGGCGCAAGCGCCGTCGAGAGCGTGAAACGATCCCGGGGAGCCGTCGAAGCGGAGCCAAGCCCCACGGCGCGCCCGAGAAGAAGTCGGAAGGAGACGTGGCATGAACCGCGGAACGACCATCCTCGTGGTCACCGCCCTGCTCGCCGCGGGCGGTGCATACAGCATGCGTCCCCAGGAGCTGCCTCCCGTCAGCTTCGAGGACACCGGCGAGCCGTTCTTCCCGGGGTTCGAAGATCCCACCCTGGCCACCAGCCTGTCGGTCGTGAAGTGGGACGAGGAGGCCGCCAAGGTCGTCCGCTTCTCCGTGGAGCATAAGGAGGGGCGGTGGGTCATTCCGAGCCACCACGACTACCCCGCGGACGGTACCGAGCGCATGGGCAAGGCCGCCGCCTCCTTCATCGGCGTCCGTCGGGACGTGTACTACGGCGACAACCCCGACGACCACGCCGCGTTCGGCGTGCTCGACCCGGAGGGCAACGACGGCAAGGGCGACGAGCGGGGCAAGCGGATCACCATCAAGGACGCCGCGGGCACCGTCCTGGTCGACGTGATCGTGGGCAAGAGCATCCCCGACAAGCAGGGGATGTTCTACATCCGCGAGCCTGCCAGCAAACGGGTCTACGGTTCGAAGCTGGAGCTGAACGTCTCGACCAACTTCACCGACTGGATCGAGAAGGACCTCCTCCGCGTCCAGCGCGACGAGATCGTGAAGGTTCACTACGACCCCTATCAGGTCGACGAGGCCGCCGGGAAGGTCATCGGGAGCAACCCGGTCCTCGCCACGGTCCAAACGGGCGAGGACGGCCGCGAGACATGGGTGCCCGCCGAGGGCATGACGATCCCCAAGGGCAAGCAGCTCGACGACATGAAGATCCGGCAGATCGCGACCGCGATCGCCAACATCAAGATCGTGGGCGTGCGCCCCCGACCGGAGCGGCTGACCCTCCCCGCCCTGCAGAGCAAGGGCTTCTTCGTCACCCCGGACGGCCGGCAGCTCTTCGGAAACGAGGGGCAGGCCTCGATCGTCACCAAAGACGGGATCGTCTACACGCTCTACTTCGGCGAGATCACCCTCGACTCGGGGCTGGCCCTCACCGCCGGCAAGGACGGCGAGGACACGCCCGAGACCGAAGGCGAGGGAGAGGACAAGGACGAGACCACGAGCACCAACGCGAACCGCTACATGTTCGTCGACGTCCACTATGATCCGTCCCTCGACACCACCTTGGGCGACGGCGTGAGCCTCCCCGAGGACGACGCCGAGGAAGGCTCCGAGGAGAAAGACTCCGCCGCCGAGGAGGACAAGGCGGACGAGGGGCCGAAAGGACCGGAACGCGCAGAGATGCTGCGCAAGCGGTTCGACGCGTGGTTCTACGTCATCTCCGACATGAGCTTCAAACAGATCCACAAGGACCGCGACGAGCTCTTCAAGGACAAGCCCGCCGACGACTGAGGGTCGCACGGGGCCGACCTGCGGCCGACGCGGGCACACCGCTTGATCCGACCGCGCGACGGGGGGATAACCGCGCGCGGATGATCGGCTCATGACCGCGGAGCAGCTCCCCCCGGAGCAGCCCAAGCTCAGTTGGAAAGAGGGCTTGTTCTTGGTCGGCCCCGATCCGCTGACCTCGCCCTACTACTCGTCGGGGGCGCTCATCGTCGCCGGGGTGGGATACGCCACGCCCGCGTTTCAGCTCGCCCTGTACGCCTTCTTGTTCCTGCTCGCGCCGCTGTACATCGAGGCCGTGCTGCTGACGCTGTCCAACGGCGGCACGTACGTGATGACGCGGTACGCGCTGAGCCACCTCGGCAAGCTGGCCATCGTCGCGGCGGCCCTGGTCGGGGTCATCATCTCGTTCTCCTACGTCGCGACCTGCATCGTCAGCCTGCTCAGCTACAGCGACTATCTCCGATCGCTCTTGGGCGGGGAGACCCTGGGCGCGGTCCTGCTCTCGGCCGTCCCGGCGCTCGGCTTCGGGTTGTGGGTGATGCCCTCCGAGTGGCGCAAGGTCGTCCTGATCGTCGCCTTCACCACGGCGATGGGGATCGGCCTGTCTCCGCTCCTGCCCGGCGGCGTGGTCGTGATGCTGACCCCGCTGATGCTGCTGTTCACTCTGAACAACTACGGGCTCAAGGAGAGCGTCAAGGTCAGCCGGACGATCTTCTTGCTGAACCTCGTCGTCATGGGAATCACCATCGTGCTCGGGGTCGTGTACCTGTTCTTGCACGGCCTCCGCCTCGAGCACTTCGTCGACGGAGCCGTCGTCACGACACCCGACACGGTCAGCCGGACCATCGCCCCGGGCGATCTGGCTGCCAAAGGCCACGCCGCGGAGGCCCTCGGGGGCCCCATGATGTTGCCCGGCCTGGGGACGCTGGGCGCGGCCCTCGTGCCGGCGGCGCTCGGCTCGTCGATCCTCGGAGCGTCCGGGGTCGAGTCCGTCATGGACATCACCGAGGATCTCGAGAATCCGCGCCGCGACGTCCGACGGATCTACTACTGGATGCTCGGCATCTTGTTCGCCGTCGGCGGAAGCCTGGCGCTCCTCATCTTCTTGGTCCTCCCACCGAGCGAGCTGGTGGGGGCCTCGGGATATCTCCTCGCTGTCCTGGGCCGGACGGTGATGGAAGGGGTGACCGGCAACGAAACCGCCGGTGAGATCTGGAACCTGGTCATCGTGGCCAATGCGGCGCTCATGCTGATCGGCGCCACGAATACCGGCTTTGCCGGTGCGAGAGGCCTGTGGCTCACGATGGCGCGGGACCACCTCCTTCCTCGCGTGACGCTCACCACCAACAGCCGCGGCGCGTTCGCGGGGATCCACGTGCTGATGCTCATCGGCATCTTCTTTCTCGCCTGGGAGAGCGGCGCCGACGTGGAGATTTTGGAGCGGTGGTACGGGGCGACCTTCGGTCTCGTTCTGTTCACCGGGGTGATCGCCTTCGCGTTGTTGCGCCGGTTCAAGGGGGGCGACCGCCGGATCTACTGGGCGCCGTTCAACTTCGTCGTGGCGGGCATTCGCCTGCCCCTGGCGGCGGTCTTGGGGACGATCTTCCTTTCGCTCGCGCTCTTGGGCCTGTGGACGCGCTACCGGGAACAGTTTCTCGATCTCCGGTCGCTGCTGTTGACGGTGATCGTCGCCGTGATCCTGGTGCTCTTGTCCTACAACCACCGGCAGATCATTCGCAGCGCCTACAACTACTTCCGGCGCGTCATCGAGACGGTGGAGAGCCAGGAGATCGAGACGCAGGATCGCACCATCGTGGTGGCGGTGGGGGGCGCCCGCGTCGGCCGGCTCATCCAGAACGCGATCTCGCTGGCCCGGGCGCAGAGCCGCACCACGGGCATCCCCTACCGCCAAATCGTGGTCTTCCACATGTCCAACAGCGTGCGGCGAGAGTACGTCTATCGGGTCACCGCCGACTCGCTCCGCCCCGCGGCGCTGGAGGGCAACATCGTCCGCATCCACACCGAGATGACCGAGCTGGCGCCCGAGGACATCACGATGTACCTGGCCGTGGTCCCCAACCGTCACCCGGACCTCGACAACCTCCACGCCGCCATGGAAGAGCTCGTCGCCTTCCACGAACGCCACGGCTTCAAGGGCCACATCGTCATGATCGGCGACTACGGCGTAACCCCCGAAGACATCGCCATCCTCCAAGAACGCCTCGAAGGCAGCACCCTCGTCACCGTCCCCGTCTGACCCCGCACGCCGGCCGGACCAGGACCAGGAACAGGACCAGGAACAGGACCAGGAACAGGAACTGGAACTGGAACTGGAACTGGACCAGGAACTGGAACTGGAACTGGAACTGGAACTGGAACTGGAA
>CAZYSW010000323.1:0-6967 GCA_964650105.1 uncultured Nannocystaceae bacterium | reverse complement strand
CACGTTGTCCGGCTTGAAGTCGCGGTGGACGAGGCCCGCCCGGTGGGCGGCCGCCAGCCCCCGGCCCGCGGCCACGAACACCCGAAGAACCTCGTCGAGCGGAGGCGAGGCGTTCATGAACGCCCGCAAGGTCCGGCCCTCGACGTACTCCATGCAGACGAAGACCCGACCGTCGATGGTCCCGACCTCGTGCACGGTGATGACGTTGGGATGGGACAGCCGCGCCATCGCCTGCGCCTCGCGAAGCAACCGCGGACGACCGTGCGAGTCCTGCTGCGCCGACTCGAGATCGGGCCGCAGCAGCTTGATCGCCACGTCTCGGCCGAGCTCCGGATCGTGCGCCCGGTACACGACGCCCATGCCCCCCTGTCCGAGCCGCGCCAGCAGCCGGAATCGGCCGAGCGTCTCCGGCATCGTCGCGGGGTCGTCGAGCCCCGCTGCGTCGGTCGGCCCCTCGCCGGGCTCGGTGTCGTCGGTGCTCGGCTCGCCGAAGAGCCTGGCCCACACGTCTTGGCGGATGCGCTCGTACCCCGCCACGACCGGCACCGGACCCAGGCGGCCGTCCCGGGCCGGCTCCCGCTCGTCCTCCTGCGATCCGCCCGCCATGGCCGACTCGTCGATCATGCCCGCCTTCGGCGTCCGCGCAAGCTGCGGGGCATCATGTATCCTCGACCGACGTGGCGACCGACGACATGGAGCTCCTCGAAGCGTGGCGCGCAGGCGACCGCGCCGCGGGCAGCCAGCTCTTCGAGCGGCATTTCGACAGCATCTGTCGGTTCTTCGCCAGCAAGATCGACCGCGACGTCGACGACCTGGTCCAGCGAACCTTCACGGCCTGCGTCGAGGGCCGCGAGCGTTTCCGGGGCCAGTCGAGCTTTCGCACCTACCTGTTCGGCGTCGCCCACAACGTGCTGCGCTCGCACCTGCGAGGCCGCAAGCGCGAGGCGGACCGCCTCGATTTCGGCGTCACGTCGGTCTTCGATCTCGGCCTGAGCCCGACGGTCCTGATCGCGGCGCGCAGGGAACAGACCCTCGTCTTGCAGGCCCTGCGGCGCATCCCCCTCGAGCACCAGATCGTGCTCGAGCTCTACTACTGGGAATCGATGACCGCCAAGGAGCTCGGCGAGATCCTCGACGTCCCCGAGGGGACGGTGCGCGGCCGAATTCGTCGAGCCAAGCAGCTCCTCGAGGAGCAGCTTCGCACCCTGGCGGAGTCCGACGCCATCTTGCAGAGCACGATGAGCGACCTCGAGGGTTGGGCGCGTTCACTACGAGAGCGGGTACACGGGGACGACTTTTTCCCGGATTCGCCGAATGCACGAAGGGAGCGAGAGCGATGTTCGGATTCTTCAAGTTCGTGATGTACCTCGGTGTGGTGATGGGATTGGCCGGGTTCGCGCTCCCCTACTTCTACGACGCGCCCTGGGCCGAAAAGCTCCCGCCCTACACCAAGGAGATCCTGTCCTTCGGCGGCCTGGGCCTCATCGTGCTGGGCCTGGTCGGCCGCACCGCGACCCGCCCCGAGTAGCCCTCCCGGCCCACCCCTCCTGCGGACCGCGCTTCGCCTACCGGACCTCGCGATCGTCACGGGGCGTGGGCGTCGGACGGGTTCGATCCGCGACCCATCCCAGCGTGTCGCGGCCGCGCCGGATCGACCCCTCCAGGCGCTCGTATTCCTCCTCGAACGCCTGCCGCTGCTCGGGCGTCGAGTGGTTGGCGTGCCACCACGCCACCACGCGATGCACGAGGGGGAGCACCACCACCTCGAACACCAGCAACATCCCGGCGCCCAGCGCCGTCAACATCCAGATCAGCACCGAGAACGGGGCCGGGACCTTCGCCAGCTCCCGCGCCGGCATCGGCACCAGCGCCTCCTCCCGAGACGAAGGTTTCGAGGGGCGCCCCCCCTTGCCCGCGCGCCGCGACGTGCCGTCGGGCGCCCCTGCCTGCAAGCGCTCGAGCACCGCGTCGGCGGACTGCAACCGATCGTTCGGGTCGGGCTCCAGCATCCCCTCCAGGACCGGCCGCAACCACGCGGGCGCGCCGATGGCCGACACGTCGATGCGCAACCCCTCGCGCGGTAGATCGTCGGCATCCATGCCGGCCACCAGCGCGGCGATCGTGGCCCCCAGACCGTAGATGTCGGTGGCCGGCGAGGCGTCGCCGTGGAGCTGCTCGGGCGCCATGTACCCGAAGGTCCCGATCATGGTCGAGCCCCCTTCCGGCGACAGCGCCCGCCGAACGCCACCGAAGTCGACCAGCTTCACCCGCCCCTCGCGATCCAGGATCAGGTTGGCGGGCTTGATGTCGCGATGGATCACCGGGGGCGACAGCCCGTGCAGGTACCGGAGGATCTCCAGGGCCTGCACCAGCACCTGGCGCAGGGTATCGGGCCGCATCCGCTGCTGCCCGCGGACGAACGCGCTGAGCGGTCGCCCCTCGACCAGCTCCATGACCAAGAAGTAGTCCCCGGTGCTCTCCGAGGCGTAGTCGTCGATGTAGCGAGGGATGCCGGGGTGATCGAGCGACTCGAGCACCTCGACCTCGCGCTCGAACAGATCGAAGTGCTTCCACTTCCCCATGCGCTTGAGCGACAGGACCTTGATCGCCACGTCGCGGCGGGTGGCGCGGTCGATGCCACGGTACGTGCTCCCCTGCCCGCCCTCGCCGAGGGCTTCCATCACCTGGTAGCGCTGCAGGGGATCGAGCGTCATGAGTCGAGCGGTTCCGCCGAGATGTTGTAGCGCACGGCCCTCCTTCCGTCCGAAAACCGGGCCGGCGCCGACCCCCGACCGCCCTCGAGCCTCGGGCGCCCCACGGCTCCCTGCGATTTCGACGCCGCACGAGTCGGGCCCGCGGGACCGCGGTGCCCCCGTCGTCGGGGAGCGCCGCGCGACCCGGCTCAGCACGAGAGCGCCACGGTCCGCATCACCACGGATACGAACCGCTCCACGAACTCGGTATGATCGTCGATGGCCCACGCGGCTTGGCGTGGACTGAGGCGCCCGCTCAACAGCAGGGAGGCCAGCCCGTGCAGCGCTGCCCACAGCACGAAGGCCGCGGTGGAACCGTCGAGGTCGGGGCTCAGGCGACCCGCACGGGCGGCATCGTCGCATGCCCTCGTGACGCGCCGCTGTGGGGCGATCGCCAGCTCGAGGTCCTCGTCGGTCAGCCGGTCCCAGTCCATGCCATCATGCTGCATCAAGATCGAGTACAGCCATGGGTTGTCCCGCGCGAAATCGAGGTACCGCCGAGCCTGCACGCGCAGCCGCTCGAGCGGATCGACGATGTCGTCGGCATCGACCAGCGCGTCGTCCAGCCGCTGCAGACCGTACATGCGCAGGGCATGCAAGATGGCGCTCTTGCTGTCGAAGTGCTGATAAAGCGCCGTCGCGCTCACGCCCAGGCGTGACGCGATTCCTCGCATCGTCAGCCCTTCCTCTCCGAGCTCGCTGCCGAGCTGAAGACTGACCCTGATGATCGCTTCCTTGAGATCGCCCTCGAAGGGAGCCACGAACCCGAAGCTACCACCAACGGATCGCGCGAACAGCCTACCACGGATGGAATCGAGGGGTCAGGGAATCCCTTACGCGGCAACCACGATGGACCGGCAACCATGAGCGCCAAGACTCGGATCGAGCGCGATGTCCCGCTCGCCCCGCTCACCACCCTGGAACTCGGCGGGTACGCCCGCTACTTCGTACGGGCGCGCGACGAAGCCACGATCGCCGAGGCGCTGCGCTGGGCTCACGAACGTGGAACGCCGGCCGTAGTGCTCGGGGGTGGCTCCAACATTGTTTTCGCCGACGACGCGATCGATGCGCTGGTCATTCGCATCGAGACCCGGGGCACGGCCTTCGTCCGCGACGGTAACGCTGTCAAGCTCCGGGCGGCGGCGGGCGAACCGTGGGATCGACTGGTCGCGGAGACGGTCGACCGCGACCTGGCAGGTCTGGAGTGCCTGTCGGGGATCCCCGGATCCGTCGGCGCGACCCCGGTTCAGAACGTGGGCGCCTACGGGCAAGAGATCGCCGACGTGGTCACGGCGGTCCGGGTGCTCGATCGAAAGACGCGCGCGGTCGAGATCCTGCCGGCCGGGGACTGTGGATTTTCGTATCGCAACAGCCGCTTCAAGGCCGAGCCGGATCGATACGTCGTTTTGGAGGTCGAGTTCGCGCTCCGGACCGACGCACGGCCGACCTTGCACTACGACGAGCTGCGGCGGGCGCTCGCGGACCAGCCCCGACCGAGCCTCGCCGCCACGCGGGCTGCCGTGCTCGAATTGCGGCGCCGAAAATCGATGGTCATCGACGCCGACGACCCCAATCGCCGTAGCGTCGGCTCGTTCTTCACGAACCCGGTGGTCGATGCCGAAACGGCGAACCGCGTCGTGCACATTGCGCTTTCCGAGGGGTTCGCTCCAGGACCCGACGCCGTCCCCCGATGGCCGGTGGACGGTGGCCGCGTCAAGCTGGCCGCCGGTTGGCTCATCGAGCACGCGGGGTTGTCGCGAGGCTTCCGGCGCGGCGCGGTGGGGATCTCCAGTCGCCACGCGTTGGCGCTGGTGCACCCCGGCGGCGGCACGACCGCTGAACTCGTCGCCCTGGCCCGAGATGTCCGCGATCGCGTCCGCGCACGGTTCGTGGTCGACTTGGTGCCCGAGCCCGTCTTCGTCGGCCACCGATGGCCGGTCGCCGCCGCTCAGCCGCTCGAGAAGACCAGGACGTAACCGAGGGCACCGACGCACGCCAACAGGAAGGCGGCAATGGCCAGCGTCCGCGGGGAGATCCCGCTGGTTCGGGCGGGCTCGGTCGCGGCGCTGCGGGCCGGGACCTCGGCCGGGCGCGTCTCGCCCGAAGGGCCCGTTCGGGCCGCGTCGCTCTCCACGGCCTCGTCCTGCAGCGCCTTGGCGAAATCCCGCATGCTCTCGAAGCGCTCCTCGGGCTTTTTCCGCATGGCTCGCAAGATCGCGTCCTCGAACCACTTGGGAATCTCCGCGTCGGGCACCACCTGGCTCGGCGGTTTGGGCTCCTCGTTGAGCTGCTTGTAGATGACGTCGTACTCGTTGCTGCCGACGAACGGAGGGCGGCCCGTGAGCATCGCGTACGCGGTCGCGGCCAACGAATACATGTCCGCCCGGTGATCGACGTGACGTCCCTGCGCCTGCTCGGGCGCCATGAAGTCCGGCGTGCCCATGATGGTGCCGGTCTGGGTGACGATGCTGTCCTGCGAAGCCGTCAGTCGGGCGATCCCGAAATCGAGCACCTTGATGTAATCGGGATCGCCCTCGCGTTCGATGCGATACACGTTCGCGGGTTTGACGTCACGATGAATGATGTCGGCATCGTGCGCGGCCTGAAGCGCGTCGCAAAGCTGCAGCAAGATGTGTCGGACCCGCAGCCAGGGCAGCCGGCCTTCGCGGCGGATCGTGGTCCCCAGATCCTCGCCGCCTTCGAGGTGCTCCATCACGAAGAACGCCGCGCCGCCGGAGGTCGTCCCGAAGTCGGACACGTCCACGATGTGCCGGCTGCCGATCTGCGTGGCGGCGCGCGCTTCTCGACGGAAGCGCCGGACGGCCTCGGGCATGCGACACAGCGCGGGGCGAAGGACCTTGACCGCGTACTTCTTGCCGATCTCGGTGTGTTCCCCCAAGAACACCCAGCCCATCGCGCCTTCCCCGAGCTTGCGGATCAGCTTGTAGCGCTCGGCCAACACCGAGCCCACGAGCATGTCCGCCAGTCCCATGGATTGGGGCGCAACACCGGGATCGGGGCGTCTGCGCTCGGGCTGCGCCCTGGGGATCGTGGGGCTCGATCGGGCGTCCCCGGCCCGGCCCTCCGCGGGCGCACGGGGTCGCCGCGGAGCGTCGGCATCGGGCTTGGTCTCGGTCATCGACCCGGCCCCTTCGTATCACGACCTGCCACGGTCGCGCCACGGTAGGAGGCGGATCCGGCGCGGCCGGGCACCCGTCAACGGAGCGTCACGCCCAGCCCTCGGAGGTCCGCCTCGGCGAGCTCGGCCCAGCCGCGGTTGGCTCGCGGACTCGCGGGACTGGGATGGAGCATCGTGCCCACCGTGATGCCGGTCCCTTGCAGCACGCGTCGGGCACGCTCGAACGCGAACGCCCCCACCCCGACCACCAGCGAGGGGCGCAGCACCGCGATCGCGTCGGCCAAAGCCCGGTCGCAGGCGCGAAACAGGGGGCCGCGCTCGGGGGCCGGCAGTTTGTCGGGGGTGCGGTTGCGACCGCTGTCCTCCACGAACGCCAGCGGACAGTAGTTGAGCACGAAAAATTGCGCGAAGAAGCGCTCGGGTGTCCCGAAGCGGTCGCGGGCCCACCCCCACAACCGCGCCCCGCTGACCTCGCTGCGCTTGCACGAAAACCCCTCGATCGGTCGCCGGGGATGACAGCGCGAGGGCGTCTTCACCGGTCTTTCGATGCCCATCCAGTCACGCACCAGCGTGACCTCGCCGAAGGGTACGCCCGTCTGCACCATGCCGAACGGCCCCGGGTTCATCCCCAGCATCACCACCCGACCGGTCTTGCCGCCGAACCGCTCGAGGTAGGCTTGGTGGGGGGCCCACGCGTACTGCAGGGGGTTGTAGACGCAGGCGACGGGAGCCCCGAAGCGCAGCCGGCTCACCGCACGGGACAGACGTCGACTCACCTCCACCAGCTCGTCGGCGTTCACGGACTCCCCTCGCCTCGACCCAGTTGTGCCCGCAGCGATGCCGCCCAGCTCTCGAGGTTCGCCAACGTGTCGTCGATCTCTTGCTTGTCTCGGGGAGACGACGCCAAATGGCGCATCTGCTCCTCCAGGAGCTGCTTGGCCCGGCGGATCCGCGTGCGGGCCGTGCCCTCGGGGACCCCTACCACCTCGCCCACCTCGGCGGCCGTCAAGCGCTCCCAGTAGTAGAGCTCCAAGACGACCTGATGGTCGAGGGGGATCCGCCGCAATGCCTCCAA
>CAZYSW010000322.1:0-6976 GCA_964650105.1 uncultured Nannocystaceae bacterium | reverse complement strand
CGATCTTCGCGATGCCGAAGTCGACGAGCTTGAGGATCTCGACCCCGTCGTGATCTCGGGTCACGAAGACGTTCTCGGGCTTGAGGTCGCGATGGACGATGCCGTGGTCGTGGGCATGCGCGAGCCCCTTGAGGATCTGCGTCGTGAGATCCACGGCGCGCCTCCACTCCAGCGGGGCGCCGAGCAAGTCCGCCAGCTCGACCCCGTCGAGGAGCTGCATGGCCAGGTACTGCAGGGTCGGTCCGCCCGGTGGGGCCCATCGGCCGAAATCGAACACCCGCACGCAGTTGGGGTGCTCGAGGCGTGAGCCACTTTGTGCCTCACGTTCGAACCGGGCCGAAATCTCCGGGTCGTTGGTGAGCTCGGGGCGAAGGATCTTGACGGCGACGTCGCGTCGCAACCCGACGTGGTGGCAGCGAAGCACCGCTCCCATACCCCCTTCTCCGAGCACGGCGTCGACCCGATAGCGACTCGCGATCACCTGCCCGACCAGGCGCGCCGGATCGTCGATGCGCGGCGCGGCGGGGTCTCCCCCCACCGTCGGATCCGAGACCGGAGGTGCGGCCAGACCGGTGGTGGGAAGGTGACCGAGCTCCTCTTTGTTGGTGCTCGGCGCGGTCGTCATGAAGTCCCTCGGCGGGCTCCGAGTATAGGGGCTCGCGCGCGTAATCTCGGCGAGCCCGCCCGTGAGAGCCCGCCGCACGTTGTCGGGGAATGTCGTGCGTACGCGCGACCGTCGCATCGTCCACTTCGCCGGCCGGACGCGTCGGTCGAAACACGCCTTCGGCCGAGCTCGACGCCATGCGTTTTCCGTCGATGGACGCGCGGGTGAGCGCAGCCGTGTGGCGCGGATCGTCGGGCGATGAAGGCGCGACGACGGGTCGGCGCGCATTGCCGACACGTCGCAGCGATCTCCTGCACGCGAGCGTTTCGGGCCCCGAAGACGCCCGCGCGCGCCTTTGCGGCGTCGCGATTCGAGCGTGGCGCGCGGGCAGGACCTCGGAGGAGCCGCATGGCGTGAGCGTGCCGTCGACGGCGGCGCCGACATGGTGCGGGCGACGGCCCGTCGAGCGTGGATCGAGCATCGGGCGACGAGGCGCATCGACGAATGCGACGTCGCGGCCTCGCGGGCTTTGCGAGACCTTGCTTACGGAGGCAAGGCGCACGCCCCGACGTTCTGCAGCTCCACCGACGGCGGCACCTGGCCTCCGTGGTACCACGAGATGCATGCCAGATCGGGGTGGAGCAACGGGCAGGGATCGGGCTCTTCGGTGATGTCGCACAACTCGGTGCAACAGCCGACCAGCGTGACGCACTCGGGCAGGTAGTCCGGGGTGACGCAAATCAACCCCGGCTCGCAGTTGCTCAAGAGCCAACAATCCTGCCCTTGCATCGAGGCCCCGATGGTCGGCATGCAGATGAACCCCGTACCGCCGGCGACGTCGGCGTCGGGATAGCAGCCCCAACCCGCCTGGCAGTCCTGGATCAGCGGGTCGCACTTCGGAAAGCACAGGGGAACACCCGCGAAATAGATGAGGCACGCTTCGTCGGGTGCGCACTCCGGATTGTCGGGGCTCCCCGAGCACAAGGGCTGACAAACGCCCTCGCCGTCGCCGTCGATGTCCATACACAGCGATCCCTCGGCGCAATCGTCCAGGCAACTGCCGAAGTAGTCCTGCACCGTGCACGCTTCACCGGGCAGCCGGGGGTTGCCGACCTCCGGGCAGCAGCGGATTTCGTCGGGCACGAGATCCGGCTGGTCCGACCACGGTATGCCGTTTTCGTCGGGCGGGCAGTCCTGCTCCCAAATCGAGCACTCGCCGCCCTTGTCGTCGCCGCCGCCTTGATCGAACGAGACCGAGCCGGTGCTCGAAAGCTCGGTGGACGCCTCGGTGGTGTCCGAGGTCGCGACCTGGGCCCCGTGTCCGCGCTGCCGGTTCCCGATTCGCCGGAGCTGTGCCCGTCGTCGGCACACGCGTGAAGGTCGAGCAGCAAGAGCAGACCTGCGTACCGGCTCGAGCGCATCCGCCCCCCACGGTAGCATGGCGAAGGCCGGCCGCGGGCCGCGGGGCCCGAGGTGAGAGCCGGTGGGGGTACATCCCCTGTGAACGGTCGCGGTGATCGCCTACTTTTCTCTTGCGGGCTGTGTCCGATCCTCCTATTCCCCGGACCACATGTCACGCAGCGTGCGAGTCGCCGAGCTCATGGAACGTACCGGAGTGGCCTTCGGCACCAGCGGTACGAGGGGGCTCGTGACCGACATGACCGACGCCTTGTGTTTCGCCTATGCCACGGCGTTCCTCCAGTACCTGGAGTCGACGAACCGAGCGGGGGCCACGCGACGCGTGGCGATGGCGGGAGACCGCCGACAGAGCACGCCCCGGATCCTCGCGGCGGTGGCCCACGCGGCACGAACGCACGGATACGAGGTCGTCCATTGCGGAGAGATCCCCTCCCCCGCCCTGGTCCACTACGGGATGAAGCACGGGATCCCGTCGATGATGGTGACCGGGAGTCACATTCCCGAGGATCGCAACGGCATCAAGTTCAACCGACCGGACGGGGAAATTCTCAAAGACGACGAGAAGGGCATCCGCGAGCAAGAGGTCGAGCTGCCCGACGACTTCGACGAGACCGGTGCCCTCGTCGTGCCGCCCCCGGCGTTGCTCACCGACGGCGAGGCGATCGAGATCTACCGCCGCCGATACCTCGACGTCCTCCCACCTCGCGCGTTGGAGGGGCTGCGGATCGGGGTCTACGGCCACTCCGCGGTGGGGCGAACGCTGCTCGTCGAGATCCTCCGCGAGCTCGGTGCAAACGTGCTGGAGCTCGGGTTCAGCGACAAGTTCGAGGCCGTCGACACGGAGGCGTTGAGACCCGAGGACGCGGCGCTCGCGGAAAAGTGGGCGCAGCGGCACGAGCTCGACGCCATCGTGTCCACCGACGGCGACTCGGATCGCCCGCTGGTGGGCGACGAACACGGCCAGTGGATGCGGGGAGACGTGGTCGGCATCGTCGTGGCCGCCCAGCTCCGCGCCGACGTCGTAGTGACGCCGGTCAGCTCGAATACCGCCGTGGAGCGCAGCAAGCTGTTCCGAAAGGTCGTCCGCACGCGCATCGGATCGCCCTGGGTCATCGAGGCCATGGCCCGAGAAGTGCGGCGTGGCGCCCAGCGCGTGGTCGGCTACGAAGCGAACGGCGGGTTCTTGACGGCCACGCCTTTGGAGCTCCCGGGCGGGACGCTCGACCCGCTGCCCTCGCGCGACGCCCTGATCGTGATCCTGACCGCGTTGTGGGCCGCGCGAAGCACGGGGCGTCCCGTGTCCGAGCTGGTGGCCAACCTCCCTCCGAGATTCACCGCCAGCGATCGGCTCAAGGATTTTCCACCGGACGTGGCGCGCAACAAGCTCGAGGCGTTGCGCTCGAGCGGCAGCGTCGGGATCGGGACGCTGTTCGGGGCCGATCTGGGAATGGCCGCCGAGATCGACGCCATCGACGGTTTGCGGATCACCTTCGCGTCGGGCGACATCGTGCACCTGCGGCCGTCGGGAAACGCTCCCGAGCTGCGGTGCTACGCGGAAGCCGACGACCCGGATCGGGCGCGGGCGCTGGCGCGCCGGGCCCTGGAGGTCGCCGACGACTGGCGGTGAGGCCAGGCGCGATCCACCGAGCCCGATGAACGGCGCCCGGGCCCTCCTCGCACGCGGACGAACGATGCGGCGCGACCCCTGCGGTCAACCGGCGGGTTGGGTTCCGACGTCGACGGTCCCACCGTCGGCGATCCATTCGAACCCGTCGATGAGGACGGTCGAGTCCCAGGCGGCGTCTCCGGTGTCCCAGATCGCGAATCGGATGGTGAAGGTCTCGCCACCCTGAACGGGCGCCGTGGTCTCCAGCCAGCTCGTGGCGCCCGCGTCGTTCCAGAGGTCGAACCCGGTGCCTTGGAGCTCGGCCGTCCCCAGTGGGCACCCCGAGCACACCTCGAAGAAGGCGATGTTGACACTCACCGGGTTGAGGTTGGAGTCGAAGGAGATGTTGCCATCGATCGATCCCTGGGGGCGGTGGATCGACGAGCGCGATGAACTGGTCGTTGAACGACGTGCAGACCCACTCGGGGTACTCGAAGGAGTAGAAGCTGAAGCGGAAGCGATAGCCCGTGGCGTTGGTCGGCGCACGGAGGGTGAGCTCGAGGGCGATGTCGTCGTTGATCGCCGACGAGCCCGGACAGTTGGGCACGTCCTGGGGGAACCCCGGCGGGGCCGTCCCGACGCCGACACCGGTACAACTGTACGTGCCGCAGGTGTTGGGTTGGTTCGGTAGACGGGCTCGCCCCGAAGAGAGCACGAGCATCTGGGAACCGAGCTGGGGCGACACGTTGGGCCCGAAGTTGTCGAGGATCCCGTACTGCTGCGGCACGGCACCGACGACGACCCGTTGGCACGCACGTACCGGGCGCTGAGGACACCCCACTCGACGCCGTTGGGATCGGCGACCTGACAGAGATCGATCGCGCGGGCACCGTTCATGGGATCGGTGTCCGCGAGCGCAATCCCCCCGTCGCACGGCGCATCGACGTTGTCGACGAAACCGTCGCAATCCTCGTCCGCCGGCTCGGGAATGTTCCCCATGTCGTCGGGTTCGGTCACCACGACCTCGACCGCACCGGGATTCACGTTGGGGTCGCAATCGTTGCAGTCACCGTCGACGACCGAGAATCCGTCTCCGTCGGCGTCCGCGTTGGGATCGGTCTGACAGCCGTCGACCCCCCCGCTCCCACCCGAGGGCAGGACGTCGAACTTGGGCAGGGCGCCGCCCGGGGACCCGTCGTCCGAAGATCCCTCGGCCGCGTCCGACGTGCCACCCGCGCCGGAGGTGCCGTCCCCACCTTCCGCGTCCGTCCCCTCCTCGCCCCCGCCGGGCGTCACGCCCGTGGTGGCTTGGGAGAGGCCGTCGCCACCGCGCCCGCCCACGTCGACGCATGCCAAGAACAGGCCGGAAACCAGACCTGCCCAATACCGATGCCTCGGAAGATCCACGGTGCCCCCTCGCTGCCGTCCCGGTCGCGAAAGCCCCCACGCCGATCGGGGCACGGCACTGCAGGCTTTCGCATGACCGTACGTCGCGATCCAACCCCTGCGCCGAACGGGACGCGGATGACGGGGGCATTGTCGTACATGTCCGCTACAGACGTGCGTTTCACGGGGCGCGGGCCGGTGGAGAAAACCGTTCTCTTGCCTACGGATCGAGCAGCACGGAGGCACGCACCCCCCCCGAAGAGGGTCACGGCCCTCGAAGGAGGGCCTCGACGTCGACCAGGCGAGCGCCTTCGGGGCCCAGCCGGAGCACCCACTCGCCCGGGGGGACCTGCATCGTGAACGGGTTCCAATCGTCGCTCGCGCGACGCCGCCACTCGAGATCGTGGTTGCCGATGGGGACGCGGACGGCCGTGCCGCGGCCGACCTCGCGAACCACGTCGCCGATCCGGACTTCGGCCGACTCCAGCCCGCGCAGCCGGACGTGAACGAGCGCCATGTCGAGCGGCTCCGCGGTCCCGGCGTGCGGCTCACCGGTCCGGGCCGAGGCGACCGGCTCGCGACGGACGTCGGCAGAGCCCTCCTCGCACGGTGGCTTCGGGTCTCGCCCTTCGTCGTGCGACGGCGACGCTCGTCGAACGCGACCTCGGCGTGCGGGCGTCGGCACCGGGTCGGCCTCGGGTGATCCGGCGATCCACGGCGGGTCGACGGGCGCCGGAGCAGCGACCGACGACGCGGCAAGGGGCCGCTCGATGCCCTCGCGAACGGCGATCGGGGTCCATGGCGACCACCACTCGCGCAGACGGGACATCGCGGGGTCGCGCGTTCCCAGCCCGGCCGCGATGCAGCTCGCGACCAGGCCCACCACGAGCGAGAGGGTGCGGCGGCGGCCTCCGGCGAAGCTCCGCGGCGAAAGCTCGCCGTCGGTCCGGTCGCGAGGACCGGGCAAGGTCACGGTGGGCTCGGTGGGCCCGCGCCGAAGATCGGTGGGCTCGTCGTCGACCTCCACGACTGCACGCAGCAGACGGGTTCCGACGTCCGGCGAGCCGGCGTCGGTGGACGGAAGGCCGTCGCGATCGACCGGCCGCAGCGATCCGCCGGGGGGATGGGTGAGAAGCCCGGTGCGCGGCCCGGCCACACCCAGAAAGGATGCACACAAGCTGCCGAGCTCCCGTCGCATGTCGACGTAGTCCGGCCATCGTTCGAGGAGGTCGAGCGCTCGTGCGGCACTGGTCAGGCGACGCTTTCGATTTGGTTCGAGGAGTCCGCGTCGCAGGGCCTCGAGGGCCGCCGGCGCGGGCTCGGTCAGCATGGGCACGCTGTCGGACATGATGGCGGCGTAGAGCGCAACGTCGTCGGTGGCGTCGTGCCGAAACGGCCGACCATCGAGCAGCTCGTGCAAGATGGCGCCAGTCGCATACAGATCGACCGCGGCCGTGCTCCCGTTGCCCTCCACCTGGTCGCGAGGCATGTAGCGCAGCTTGCCCTTGATGAACTTGCCGGACGTCTGGTCGCATATGCGGTGGGCGATGCCGAAGTCGGTGAGCTTCACCTCTCCCGACACGCTCACCAAAATGTTGTGAGGCGACACGTCCCGATGAACGATGCCGATCGCGGCGCCGTTGCGGTCGGTGATCCGGTGGGCGTAGTCCAGCGCGTGGAGGACCTGCCCGATCACGTAGCCGGCGATGCGAAGCCGACGACGCGGTTCGAGACGCCACAGCCACGGTTCGAGCTCGGCCAAAGTCACGCCGTCGACCCACTCCATGACCAGGTAGGGGCGCCCACCGTGCTCCCCCGCATCGAAGACCTGGACGATATTGGCGTGCGACAGGCAGGCACACAGGGCCGCCTCGGCGCGGAACATGCGTTCGAACCGCTCGTCCCGGGCGTGGTGTCGTGCCATCAACTTGACCGCGACGTACTTCTCGTCCGCCGCGCCC
>CAZYSW010000321.1:0-6996 GCA_964650105.1 uncultured Nannocystaceae bacterium | reverse complement strand
CGCGCTCGGGCGCGAGGTAGTACGGCGTGCCGAGCACGGTCCCCACCTCGGTCTCGATGCGGGTGTGATCGGTTTGCGAGACCTTGGCGATTCCGAAGTCCAGGATCTTGGGTTGAATGCGATCGCCGTCGCGGTGCAAAAAGAGATTGGCCGGCTTGACGTCACGGTGCACCACGCCGGCGCGATGCACCGCGTGCAACCCCCGCGCCACTTCGGCAATCCACGGCAGCGCTTCGGCGAGCCGTCCCGGACGGGAAAGCCAGTCCTCCAGGCTCTCCCCCGACAAAAGCTCCATGATCAGCAGGACCTTCCCGTCGTGGGTCTGCGCGAAGTCGTAGATCTCGACGATGCTGGGGTGGCCGACCCGGCTGGCGGCCTCCGCCTCCTGTCGAAACCGCGCCAGGTGCTCGCGTCCGGTTCGATCGCCGCGCAAGAGCTTGATCGCGAACGTGCGACGCAATCCGACGTGCTCGGCCTCGTAGACCCGACCCATCCCGCCCTCGCCGATGAGGCGCGATATGCGATACTTCCCGTCCACCATCGCCCCCGGTTCGAGGGGAGGATCGGCATCGGGACGGGGCTCGAGGCCAAAGCGAAAGGGCCGGGTCTTGGGACCGCTCGGCCGCCACGTGGCCGTCGCCGAACGTGCAGGGGCCGCCACGACGGCCACGGTACCACTGCCCCTGGGCGCGGTGCTATATGCGTTCGCCGTGCCTCCGGCCACCGAGAAGATCGAGGCGCTCCTGGCTCGACTCGAGCAGACCGGAGCGGAGCCGCGACGGCTCGAGGCGTTGCGTTCGACGCAACGCTTCAAACGCTCGTGGGTCGAGCTCGCCGAAATTCTCGTGGAGATCCGCCGCGACAAGGCCTACGAGCGGTGGGGCTACGAGGATTTTCACGTCTACTGTGCCCAGGAGCTGCACCTCAAGCGGGCGACCGTCGACAAGCTCACGATCTCGTTTTCGACCCTCAAGCGGCTCGCGCCGCAGGTCTTGCAGTGGGACGGCGTCGAACGAGAGCTGCCGAGCCTGCAGGCCGTCGACTACTTCGGCAAGGCCATGGACGCGGTGCGCAGCCCGGCGGCCAACGACGCCGGCAAGCCCCCCCCGCGCGAGGTGATCAAGGAGCTTCGCCAGGCGGTGTTCGACGAGGGTCAATCGGTCGCCGAGCTGCGCCGTCGCTTCGATCCCATCTTTCACCCCAAGCCGCGCGGCGCGGCGCAACTCGAGATCATCCAAAAGGCGCTGGGCGCCAGCCGCCGCCTGGCCGAGCTGCTCCCCGAGATCGAAGGCCTTTCCGAACGGAAGCTCGAGAAGGTCGAGCAAGCGCTCGGGGCCCTGCGACAGGAGCTCGAGGCCCTCGCCGAGCCCCTACGGGAAAGGTTGGCCCGAAAGGCCGAGGCCCACGCGCCCAAGCGCAAAAAGCCGCCCCGCACGGTGTCCTCCGAGTGAGGGGGCCGGCCCGCTCGGATTCCCTCAGATGGCGTCGCTGGTGCTCGAGAACAGAAAATCCGACACGACCATCGGCGGCACGACCATCACCCGCCGGGTGTCCAGCCCGGCGCGCTCGGGCTTGCCGAGGGCCTGCACGTTCTTCAGCAGTGTCACGGGGCTGTCGTTGTAGCGGAGGTTCTTGATCGGGCGGGCGATTCTTCCCTTTTCGATCAGGAACGTCCCGTCACGGGTCAGGCCGGTGACGGTGATGCTCCGCGGCTCGAGCATGCGGTTGTACCAGAAGCGCGACACCAGGATTCCGCGATCGACCCCGGCCACGAGTGCGTCGAGGTCGTCGGTGCTCCCGGCCATGTGCAACGACGAGGGCGTGGGCCGCGACGGTAGCCCCTTGTGGACGGCCCAGTAGCGATCCACCGTCAGCGCCCGCAAGACCCCTGCCTCCACCCAGGTGACCGGTTCCTGCGGCCGGCCGTCGGAGGCGATCGAAGCGGCGGGGTTCGCCTTGTCCCGCGGGTCGCTCCACAGGCGGATCTTCTCGCTGAACAGCTTCTCTCCTACCTTGGTTCGTCCACCGGGCGCCGAGAACCAGCTTCGCCCCTCGTCGGCGCGCCGCTGGCTCATCGCACCTACGAAGAAGTGCATCAGGTCGGCCACCGCCTGGGGTGCGAGCACCACCGTGTAACGCCCGGGATCCATGCCGACGGGGTTCTTGGAGCGCAACGCCCAGGCGGCGGCATCGCTGGCCAGCGAGTCCCCCCTCAGTCCGGCCACCGCGTGCGAGACGTACCCACGCTTGGCGCTCCCGGTGCCATCGGCGGTGCGACACGTGCAGGACATCGAGACGCGCGTCGCGGTCCGATAGCCGAACAGCCCCGCTCGATCGGCGAACACCTCGGTCTCGTCCTCGTGCTCGAGAAAACCG
This sequence comes from uncultured Nannocystaceae bacterium, assembly GCA_964650105.1. Classification (GTDB taxonomy): domain Bacteria; phylum Myxococcota_A; class Polyangia; order Nannocystales; family Nannocystaceae; genus CAZYSW01. Next base: position 4,620 of record CAZYSW010000321.1, on the reverse strand, counting down.
GAGATCTCCAGGCCTTCCTTGTTCGCCGTGGCGATGGCGCGCCCGACCTGATCGAGGCGAGCGTCCGCCTTCAACGCCGCCGTTCGGGTGTCGTGCTCGGCCACCCGTGGGTACTTCACGGGGCCGAGGGGTCCGACGTACTCCGGATCGACCGGCGAGAGCTCGGCGAGCCGCTCGGCCGTCCGCACGAGCTCCACGATCGCCGCGCCGTCGGTCCGGTTGCCCGTCACCGTCGCGTGCCGCCCATCCTTGGCGGCCGTGACCTCGATCTGCATCGCCGCCACGTCTCCGCCCGTCGTCGGGCGCGAAGCTCCGAATCGTGCGTGCCCGGTCTGCGTGGCCCGAATTCGGACCCGGACGTCTCCGAACGAGGCCGCCCCGAGGATCTCGTCGGCGAGCTTGCGCGCCGCGGTGCGAGACAGGCTCATCGATCGCCTCCGGTGTTCACGACGTTGACGATGAAGCGGGCCGGGGGACAGCCGTGGCTGACCGCGTTGGACTGGCTCGGCTCCCCCTTGCCGTCACCGAAGCTCCCACCCAGGCGGTAGGTCCCCTTGCCCCCGATCATGTCGCACGACTTCCAGAAATCGATGGTGTTGGCTTGATAGGCCACGTCGCGCAGCGGCGTCGTGACCCGCCCCCGCTTGATCTCCCAGAACATCTGCCCGGAGAACTGAAAGTTGTAGCGTTGGTGATCGATGGACCACGACCCCCTGCCCGTCACGAGCACACCGTCTTCGGTCGCGTTGATCAGGTCCTCGGTGGTGTAGCCCTCCTTGCCGGGCTGCAGGCTCACGTTGGGCATGCGCTGAAAGGGAAGACCGCGGTACCCCTCTCCGTAGCTGCAGCCCCGGCTGCGCTCCTCGCCGATCCACGTGGCCTGATCGCGCGTGGTCTGCCATCCCACGAAGATGCCGTCGCGGACGATGTCCCAGCGCCCGGCCGCGACCCCGTCGTCGTCCCACGCGGTCGTCGCCAGCCCACCGGGCTGCGTGCGATCGGCCACCAGGGTGACCGTGTCGCTGCCGATCCGGAGCTTGCCCGCGTCGTCGGGGCGAATGAAGCTGGTACCGGCGAAGTTCGCCTCGAGCCCCATCGCCCGATCGAGCTCCGTGGAATGACCGATGCTCTCGTGAATGGTCAGCCACAGATTGCTCGGTGCCAAGACGACGTGGCGCTTGCCCGGCTTCACGCTCGGCGCATACAGCTTGCGCAGCGCGTCCTCGGCGATCTGCGGCGCGTCGGCCTCGAGCCCCAGGTCGACGACGTACTCCCATCCGGCGAGCATGGGCGCGGCCTCGTGATCGCGGGTGGCGAAGCGTCCCCGACGCCCGTCGATCGCCGTCGCTTCCAGGGCGGGGTGGAGCCGAAAATAGATCTGGTGCACCTCGGTGCCCTCGCTCGTCACCAGGAGCTTGTCTTCGCCGATCGCATACACGCTGGCCGCGGCGTGTCGAATGCCCGGTACCGAGAGCACCTTGCGGGCCGCGCTCGACAAGAGCGCCGCCTTGTCGGCGGGCGCGACCGAGAACGGATCGATGCGATGCGGGGCGACCCACTGCCCCTTCACCGGCGGCTCGTCGGAGAGCTCCACCCTGGGTGCCTTGAGCTCGGCCAGGAGCTTGGCGCTGCGCCTGGCGGTGGCGACCGCCTGGCGAGCCGCGGTCGCGACCGCGTCGTCGCGCAACTCGTGCGTCGCCGCGTAGCCCCAGGCGCCATCGACCAGGACCCGCACACCGATGCCGATCTCGTCGCGACGCTCCACCCGTTCGAGGTGATCGTCGCGCACGGACACCCGCTCGGTCTGCCAACGCACCAACCGCGCATCCGCGTAGCCGGCTCCGGCCTTGGTGGCGGTCTCGATCGCGACGTGGGCGAGGCCGCGCAAGGCCGGCAGGGGGCTCCCCGCGATCGCAGCGGCCGTCCGTTCCTTTTCGATCGGGGGCGACGGCGGTGCCGGCCGTCTCGAGCCCGCCGGTGCGGCGCGGGAGATCGAGACGGGCAGCAGCAGCGAAGCGGAGGCCACCCCCGAGACCGCCAAGAAGGTGCGTCGGGTCGTGGTCATGACGGGCGCGATGATAGCCATCCCCCGTCGAGCGCAGCCACCCGTTTCGTCGACCGGGCTGCCACGCGTCCTGGACGCGCCCCGGCCGGGTCTCGGAGACTCGCGTGGGGTGAGAACGTGTCGGCGCCGGCGCTGGCAAGCCGAGATCGAAGGTCGTGGGCGACGGCCGAGCATCGGAGCAACGCAACCGGGGCCGGCGAGGCGAGGAGGGGTCGTCGCGAGCCGGGGCGTTTTCGAGGCCCTGCTGGCGGCCCGCCTCGCGATGCGTCATCGTGTGACCCGCCGTGAAGCGCTGCCCTCTCGCCTCGCTCGCCCCGCTTTTCGTCGCGGTCGCGTGCGGGGGCGGTGAGACCGCCCCCTCCGCGGCTCAGCCCGGCGAAAACCTCTCTCCCGCGACGCCGGCGGACATCGTTCCGCCCCCGCCCCAACCCGACCCGTGGAGAGAACGCCTCGCGTCGCGGGTGCTCGCACCGAGCGGTCTGGGGGTCGGTGCTCGCCTCGTCCCGTTCACCGTCATGGACACCGCATCGGCCGAGGTCGGCTGTCACGTGTGTCGGCTCGGGTCGCGGCCGAAGTTGATGGCGGTGGGCACCATCGACGATCCCGAGTTCCACGAAGACCTCCAGGATCTCGATGCGATCACCAAGAAGTACGAGGGTGCATTCGACACTTTCGCGGTGCTCACCGAGATCCGCGACGGCCGAGGCCGCATGCCGGCCGACGCGGAGGCCATGCGCCCGAAGGCCCAGGCCCTCGCCAAGCGATTGCGGATCGCGATTCCCATCGTGATCCCCGTCCCCGGCGACGAGGAACCGCACCCGGTCTGGGACGAGTACTACAACATCACTCGCAGTCGGACGATCATGTTCGCCGACGCCGACGACGAGGTCGTCCACAGTGCGGTGGCGCCCGAAGACTTCTCGGCGCTGAACGCCGCGATCTCGTCGCTCGTCGATCGCTGAACGGCACCGCCGTCGATCGTGCGCTCGGTCCGGAGGGCGCGGGACGGCGCCGCGGCGACCGGACGCGTACGCCCCACGACCCGACCCGGAATTCCGCCCTACTAGGTACATCCGCGCGGACGCGGACGCGCGATGACGCGCCGCGGACGGGTCGGCCGTCCGAAGCCCGGGGCAAACTGCCCCGGTGGTGGTACGAGTGTGACGTACATCGCATGCCGCACCCCACCTTCCGCAGGCCTCGCGTCTTGTCGAGGGCTTCGAGCTGGCAGTAGGGCGACGCAATGTTCGGGCTACGGGGGCTCTTTTCTGGGCTTTGTCTGACCTCTGCGGTCGGCCTCGCGGCGTGTGCCGGCGATGCACCGACCTCGACCACGCTCACCACCTTCGGCGGCACGGACGGCGCCGGATCGGATTCGGGGAGCACGAGTCTCACCACGGGGATCAGCGGGAGCGAGAGCGCGGGGTCGGGAGACTCCGGGGAAGGCTCCACCACGCTCGGCGACACCGGCTCGGTCGACAGCTCGTCGTCGGGGGCGGACACGGGCAGCGACACCACCACCGGCGAGCCCGATTGCGAGCCGGCCGATGCGGACATCCCCGATGTCAACGGTCTCGACGAGAACGGCGACGGGATCGACGGCGTGGTGTGTCGGGCTGTGTTCGTCGACCTCACCATCGGCAGCGATCTGAACGACGGCATCTTCCCGGACGAGCCGGTCGCGACGATCGGACGGGGCATCGAGATCGCGCAGACCTACGATCCACCGCGCATGGTGCTGGTCGCGGCGGGCACCTACGCCGAGACGGTCAACCTCAAGTCGGGCGTGAGCCTGTACGGCGGCTACTCGAGCGGAGACTGGGACCGCGACCACGTGGGCAACGTCACCGAGATCGCGGGGACCGAGGCTCGAACGCTGATCGGACAGAACCTCGATCAGCCGGTGGAAGTGGACGGATTCACCATCACCGCGCGCAGCTTCGTCGACGGCGGCCAGTCGACCTACGGGGTCTGGATCCGCGACGTGCCCGAGGATCTGCTGCACATCGACTACCTCACGATCGTCGCCGGCGACGGCGGCAAGGGCAACGACGGCGTGGTTGGTCAGGCCGGGGACGACGGTGACCACGGAACGAGCGCCGAAGACGCCAACCCGGGGGTCGGCGGCACGTCGTCATGCGGCGCCACCGGAGGCAACGGAGGCTCGGGACAGGCGTGTCCTTCGACCAAGGGCGGCGACGGCTCGGCGGGAGGTGATCCGACGACCGTGGGCCAAGGTGGAGCGGCCGGGACCAGCCATTGCGGTGGGAACGATTGTGGGGACGAGGGCGCCGACGGTTCCCCCGGGTTGCCGGGTCATCACGGCGTGAACGGGAGCGGGGGCGCGGCCGCCCCAAGCAACAAGGGCACGTTCGGAGGGGACGGCTTGTGGGCCCCGCCCGTCGGAGCGCTCGCCACCCGGGGCAACCATGGGAGCGGCGGCGGTGGCGGCGGGGCCGGTGGCTTCGACGTCGACAGCGGCATCGCCTGTCTGTTCGACTCGGGCAACGGCTACGGCGGCGGCGGCGGCGGCGGCGGCGCCGGCGGCTGCGGCG
>CAZYSW010000320.1:0-7008 GCA_964650105.1 uncultured Nannocystaceae bacterium | reverse complement strand
GCAAGGCCTCGTGCGACACCGTCAGGGCGAGGTGGCCCTCGATGGAGCCGTCGAGGCGGGTGCCCGCGACGGGCCCGCGCATGGCGGAGGGGAGCGCATCGAGCACGGTCTGGCAGTCGGTCGGAGCGAGGCGAACCTCGAGCGCGGTCCGTCGCGCGTCGCGAGTCGCCGCCAGATGCACCTGGGCCCCGGCGTGATCGACGACCATCTGCGCGCTCCAGTCGTCGACACCGACCACGCTGGCATCACCCGAGATCGCGATCTCGCCGAACACGACCGGCTCGCGCGCGAGGCGGTCGTCGTCGATCACGAGCCCCTGCACCTTCGCGCCGTCGAGGTGCACGCGTAGCCTCTCGCCGTCCGCGACGAGCTCGAACGCGCCGTCGATCCGGGCCGGCGCGAAGTCGATGCCCGCGCGGTCGTCGAGCACCTCGAGAACGTCGCCGAGGGCCCGTAGATGGAAGCGTTCGGCCTCCACCCGCAGGCGACCCGCGCCCGGCGAGCCCTCGATCCGAAGGATGCCCTGCGCGTCGTCCACCCCGCGAAAGTGCAGCGCCTCGCGACCGACCTCGCCCGCGAAGGCCATCGGCTTGCGCTCGGCGAGAAAGACCGAGCCTTCGACGCCCAGCCGGGTCCACGCCGCGTCGATGGGCCACGCACGGACGGCGCTGGCCGGCACGACGACCCCCCCCCGGTGCAACGCGGCGTCGAAGCGTGCGCGTGGCCGACCCTCGGCGTCGACGTGCAGCTCGGGGTCGACGAGGTCGAAGGTGGCGCCGCCGGGGAGCGGGGCGTGGATCCGCCCCTGGGCGCGGACGTGGAGCGGAATTCCGCGATTGGGGATCCTACGCGCCGGCAAAGGGGAGGGCGAGGAGGCCGAGGCGGCCCGCGGAGGGTCGAACGGCGGGTCGTCTCGCCGGGCGGCCGACGTGCGCTCGGCATCGAGTCCCTCGACGTCCACCCGCAGCCCTCCCCAGTCGGGTCGGATGACGACCTGGTCCGCAGCGAAGCGATGACCACGGCCGCGGTGCCAAACGTCCCGCAGTCGCAGCCCGTGCAAGTCGAGCTCCACGTCGCCCACGCCTCCGCAGGGCCCGTCTGCATCATCGGTGCAGCGCCGTGCCTCCGCATCGATCGCGCGGACGGCCGCCGGCTCGGCCAGCGCCGGGCCGACCGCGGCGAGCCCCGTGAGCAAGGCCAGGACGCTGCGTCGTGGTCCGGGGCGCGTCACCTCACCACGTCACTGCATCAGGACGCGCTCGGCCGGCTGCATCGTGACCGGGACGCGCAGGGGAATGCGATCCAGCAGGGCCTGAACCAGCGTCGTGTACGGAAGGCCGGCCGCGTGCGCGACCCGAGCCACGACGCCCTCGCGATGGAGCGGCGGCAGCGGCTCGACCTCGAGGATGACCTCGTTGTGCCGATCGGTGACCAGAATGTCGACGCGCGTCAGGCCGTCGCGCAGACCCAGGGCGGAGACCGCCCGCCGGGCCAGGTTGTGCAGGGCGTCGAGCTGCCCCCGGGACACCTGCGGCGGGCAGATCATCTCGGCGTCCCCACCGTCGGGTTGCGGGCGGCCGAGGATCTCCGCGGCCCCGAGGACGCGCTCGCCCAGCAGCACCACCTGGACCTCGATGCCGTCCATCGCCCGCTCGAGCACCAGCTCCTGGTCGATCTCCAGGGCTCTGCCCAGCGCCGTACGGACGTGCTCCGGATCGCGCAGCATCGCCACGCCGAGGCCGAGCGCGCCCCGCCGCGGCTTGATCAGGCAGGGCCAGCCGAGCAGCTCGAGCGCGCGATCGGTGGTCGAGTGCCCCGGGCCGAGGGCGATGGCCGTCGGGACGGGGAGGTTGTGATAGGCCAGGAGCTGACGGGCTCGGACCTTGTCGAAGGCGACCGCGACGGCCGATCCCGCCGGACCGCAGAAGGGGATCTCGCGCAGGGCGAGCAGGGACTGCACGTCCCCGCCGCCGCCTCGCCGGCCGTGCAGGGCCACGAAGCAGGCGTCCACGTCGCTTTGTCGGAGGGTCAGGTCGAGGTCGTCGTCCACGGGCAGCAGGCAGGCCTGGTGGCCCAGCCCTTCGAGGGCCGCGCACAGGTCCTTGCCGCTACGATGGTCGAGCGCGGCCTCCAACGCTTGATCCGCCGATTTCAGGCCGTGGGCGGCGGCGGCGGGGTCTTCGAGGGTTCGGGCGGCTGTCGACCCGATCGAGACCAAAACGCCGATGGTGAGTGGACGCATCGCTTCCGCGGCTAGCAGGCCTTGCCAAGATCGGGCAAGTTTTTGGATAGTTGCACCGAGCGCCGACCCCCCCGAGCGCGTCGGCGGACAACTGGGCATGACCTTTCTCGAGGCCGCGATCGAAGTCCTGCGCCATGCCGACGGCCCGCTGCACTTCTCCGAGGTGGCGCGTCGCGCGGTCGATCGCAATCTCCTGTCGCACGTCGGCCGCGATCCCGAGGCGGCGATGCGAAGTTGCCTGAACTCCGCGGTTCGCAGCGGCGAGGACGCTGTGATCGTTCGCGAGAAGCCGGGGTATTACGGGATCCGACCCGGCGCCAAGCTGCCCGACCCTCCAACCCGACCGGCCCCGAACGCTGCCGCGACCGCGGCGAGCAAGGCCGAAAACGACAAGGATTCCGAAGTGTCAGAGTCCAAATCGAAAGTGACGTCGAAGGCGTCGAGCACCGCGCGAGGGCGAGCTCGGCGTGGACAGGACGACGAGGACGAGCCCGAGGACGCGACGAAGCGGAGGAGCCGACGGACCCGGACCGCTCGTGGCGAGGCCCCGGCGCCCCAGGTCGAGGTGGTCGCAGGGCGGCGGGCCGACAAGGCCGAGCGAGCGGCCGAGCCTGCCGAGCCGCGGCCGGAGTCTCCCCCCCAACGACCCGTTCCGTTGGTCGAGTTCGAGGCCCCCAGCGGGTCGGGTCTGGAAGGCATCACGGACGTCGCGCTGGTCATGGCGAACGCCGTGTCTCGCCTGGTCGAGGAACGCCCCGAGCTGCGCGACGAGCTCGATGCGATGCAGCACCGGACCGAGGAGGCGTCCTCGTCCGTCGGCCGTCCGATGGCGGCACCCGTCGAAGCGAGACGAGAACCCATGGATGATCGTGCGAGTGGCAGCCGGCGCCGCCGACGTCGTCGGCGCCGTGGCAAGCGGGTGGACTGGTCGGCGGGCGTGGACGCGCGTGGTGGCGCCGGGTCGGCGACCGACCGCCTGCTCGATGGGGTGGCCTCGGTCCTGGAGGAGTCGGGGCCTCGGTCCCTGCACGTGCGACAGATCGCCGAGACGCTGGCGGGGCGAGGGGTGCTCGGTGGCGAGATTTCGGAGATCGAGCGCGCGGTGACGGCCGCGATCCTCCTCGACATCCGCACCCACGGACGCGCTTCGCGGTTCACCGCCCGTGGGGATGCGCGCTACCAGCTTCAGGGGACGCGCTTGCCCGAGCGTGCGGGGCGGGCCGAGCAGAGCCTGCGCGATGCGGCGCGCACCCTCGAGGACGAGACGGCCAATCAACTCGTCCAATGGTTACACACCCTTGGCGCACGAGCCCTCGAGTCCTTGGTAAGGATCTATCTGCACCGCGAGGGCTATCAGCTGCTCTCCGCGCTGCCGCCCAGTCGCGGCGTGGGCAAGCTGGTCGTCGACGATCCGGAGGCCGACGACGAGGGGGGGCGCACGCTCGTCCTGGTCGTGCCGCGACGGACCGGCCTGGACCCCAAGCTGTGGGAGGGCGAGTTGGAGCGCAACGGCTGCCAGGCCATGCTGTTGTTCGCGATGAGCGACGGGGTCGACGAGGCGAGCTTCGGCGACGCAGCCCGCGTCATCGGGGCCGCCGAGCTGGGGGCCTGGCTGCGCCAGCACGGGATCGGCGTCGACCGGATGTGCATCGAGGTTCCGGTGCTCGACCCCACGTTCATCGAGTCCGTGGCCGGCCTGGATACGTGAGACGGTGCTGCGGGGCGTTTGGCTGGGCCGGATGGCGTTCGAGCAGGCGCTCGACCTGCAACTTCGGGCGCGCGAGGCCCTGATCGCCGGCGAGGGACCCCCGACGCTCTTTTTGGTCGAGCATCCGCCCGTGCTCACCATCGGACGTCGGGGCGATCGGAGCGACATCCTCTGGTCGGACGAGCAGCTCGCGGCCCAGGGCGTGCAGGTGTGCGCGACCCCGCGAGGGGGCCAGGTCACGCTGCACGCGCCGGGACAGCTCGTGGCCTACCCGGTGGTGTACGTGGGACGTCGTCTGCGCGAGCACCTGGTGAACCTCGGCGAGGTCACCGTGTCGCTCCTCGAGGAGCTCGGGCTTTCGGGGTCTCGCTTTCGCATGGAGCACCCGGGGGTCTGGCTGGGCGAGGCGAAGCTGGCCTCGATCGGGATCCACATCAGCCGCGGGGTGAGCGTGCAGGGGCTGTCGCTCAACCTCGACGTCGACCCGGTGTTGTTCGGCGCGTTGGTGTCCTGCGGGTTGCGAGGCGTGGACGTGACGAGCGCCGTCCGCCTGGGAGCCCGACCGATCTCCGTCGCCGATGCGGCACGCCGCTGGGCGGAGCTGTGGGGTGCGCGGACCACGATGGAGCTCACCTGGGAGACCGGCGAACGGGCGGTCGCGGACGCCGGCCCTGCGCCGATTTCGTGACGCCACGTGCGGACGTCGGGGCGTGGGGACGTTCGTCCCCGGCTCGTCGGGGTACCAAGCGCTCGCGTGGGACGAGCACGCGGTCGGCGGCGGCGCTGCCGAGGCGCGAGACGGGGATGCCGGGCATGTTTCGAGCGTCGAGCACGTACGGCCGCATGAGCGAAAGACGGTGTCGTCGCGCGTCGGTGGGGTGACGACACCGTCAGCGTCGACGCTGGCAAGGTTCGAGACGGAGCAATCTCGGGCCGGTCTCGGGTGTCGAGCGACGCAGCCAGCATCGACGGGGGTGGTGTGCTGGCGTCGCGGGACTCCCCCGAGACCCTGCTAGACTCGGCGTGTGCGTGCGTGGTGGCTCGCCGGACCGATCGTTGCGGCGCTGCTCGTCGGAGCAGGGTGCACGCGCGAGCCCGCCGATCCCGCGGCCCCGACCCGCTATCGCCTGCAGGTCAGCCGGGCCGAGATCCGCACCGCCGCCCCGCTTTCGGCCGCCGAGGTTCGGGCCGCGCTGGACGACGCACTGCGCGGGTCGGCGGTCTTCGATCCGGCGGCCGCCGAGGACGGAGCGCGCCTCGATGCCCACGTTCGCGTGCTCGAGCTGCAAGGTCCTGCCGCTCAGCCGGTGCTGCGCTACGAGATCGGGGTCGATCCACCACCGGGGTTCGAAGCGGCGCTCGGCCGCAACTTCGAGGCCGTCATCGAGGTCGAGCACCACGACGGGGCGCTGGTGCTCGCAGAGGACCTGCCGCTGGCCAGCCGCCGGGCGGTGGCTGTGCTGGAGGCCAAGCTGGCCCTCGCGCGGGACGACCAGACCGCGATCGTGCGGCTGCTCGACAGCGACGACCCCGAGCTCATCATGCTGACATTGGACTTCATCGAGACGCACCGTCACCGTGTGTTCGCGGACCAGGTGGCAGGCTTGTTGAAGCATCGCTCCGAAGCGGTCGTGCTGCGTGCGCTCGAGTGCCTGGGCCGGATCGGATCGCCTGCCCACGTGCCGGCCATGATCGAGGCGGTGCGGCTGGCCGATCGGGCACAGGCCAATCGGCTCTACGACGCGGTGGCGCGCCTCGGCGGACCGGAGGCCGAGGCCTTCTTGGAGTTCGCCGCGCGCAACGAGGACGATCCCGCGCTCGTCGAGGCCGCCAAGAGAGCCTGGGCGCGCGTGCAGGGGGCCGACGTCGCCGAGCACGAGGAGGCGCGTCCGCTCAAGCGGGGGCACCGATGATCTCCGTCGTCGCCGTGCTCTCGCTACTCGTGCACGGACCCGCCGGTCCCCCGGGCGACGCGCCGCCCCCCGACGCGCCTGCACCGGCGCCCCTCGAGGCCGCGCCGCCGTCCGAACCCCCGGACCCGCCGCCCGATCTGCGTGGCGGTGGACCGCCGGCCGGGGAGGCCGCCCACCCCGACGCGACCCCGCCGGTGCCTCCGGGCGCCGACACGCCCGTCGGTGATCCGTTCCGCGAGGGCGCCCCCGCGGCCCCCGGGGTGGGGGATCCGTTTCGTGGCGAGTCACCGTCCCCGCAGGCCCGTCCACCGCGCGAGCCGACGCCCCCACGTGGGCGCAGCGGTGCGGCGGGTGGACACGGCTACCGGCCCTTGCCCGCACCGCCACCCCCCGAGGATCCGCGCCGGATCCGAAAGCAGCCATGGCGCGGCCTGGGCTGGTTCGCCATCGAGCTCGGGATGACCGTTCCGGTCGGCGGCCACGATCTCGCCCACGGCAACGTCATCTCGGGTGCGGGCGGCTTCCAACTCGGCTTTCGACCCATCGAGTGGCTGGGCCTTTACACCGGGTTGACGACCTTCGTGCACGACGCCGAGGAGCTGTTGGTCTTCGACGACGCCGGAGGCGTGAGCGAGGTCCAGGCGTTCGGTCGGATCGTCGCCTTCGACCTCGCGGTGCTGCGTCTGTACGTCCCCAACGTCCGCCGCTTCCAGCCCCGCCTCGATCTCGGCGCGGGTGTCGGAACCTACGACCCTCCCTTCGGCACCGACACCGTCGCCGTGGGCCACGGCAAGTTCGGCGTCGGCGCGGACATCTGGGTGAGTCCGACCTTCACGATCGGCCTGGGCTCCGCCTACCGCCTCCTGGCCATCCGCGACGACGTCGGACACACCCTCCAATTCGGCCTCGACTTCGCGGTCCACTGGTAGCACCCGACTGCGAACCACACGAACGGCCTGCGCCACCACGTTCGATCGGCCGCGGATCGGGGCCCGGGCCCTGACGCTCGGATTCCGGGCTCAGGTTCCGGGTCCAGGGCCCAGTTCCGACGCCGGCTGCGGGTCCCGTTCCCGGTCCCGGTCCGGGTCCAGTTCCAGCTCCAGCCTCGGTTCCAGCTCCAGCCTCGGTTCCAGCTCCAGCCTCGG
>CAZYSW010000319.1:0-7049 GCA_964650105.1 uncultured Nannocystaceae bacterium | reverse complement strand
CCCTGGCCGAGCTCGCCGCCAAGGTCACCGCCGAGGAGGTGGTCATCCCCGGCGCGAGCGGTGTGCCCTCGCTTGTGCGCGCGCTCTTGCGTCGAGGTCTCGCGCGCGACCCGTCCCACCGATTCGCGAGCATGCACGACATCGTGCACGAGCTCCGCCGCACGCGAGGCACCGGGCGACGACGGACCATCGCGGGCATCGTGGTGATCGCCGCGGTGGGTGGTGCCGCCCTGGCGCGCGCCTCCGCCCCTCGGCCGATGACCTGCTCGGGCGCCGAGGACCGTGTCGCGGCCGTCTGGACGCCGACGGTGGCGGAGAGCATTCGCGAGGCCTTCGCCGCCACGGGCCGCCCATTCGCGCAGACGGCTGCGGAGACCGTACGCGTCGCGCTCGACACGTTCACCACCCGCTGGTCCGCCGAGCATCGTGCCGCATGCGAGGCGACCCGCATTCGGGGCGAGGAATCCGAAGAGGTGTTCGATCGACGGATCGCCTGCCTCGATCGCCAGCTCCGAGACGTGGCGGAGCTCGTCGACGTCTGGCGCGAGCCGACGGCGGCAACCGTCGACAAGGCGGCCACCGCGGTCGAGAGCCTCCCCGACGTGAGCGAGTGCGCTCGGATCGACGCGCTGCTGGCGGTCGAGCGGATCCCCTCCGACCCCCAGCGGCGGGCGGCCGTCGAGGCGGTCCAGGACCGCATCGCCAAGGTCGAAGCGCTCCATCGTGCGGGGCGACTGAACGACGCGCGGGAGGCCGCCCGAGGGCTGGTGGAGGCGGCCGAGGCCGCCGGCCATCGGCCCACGCTGGCCGAGGCCTTGGCCAGCACCGCGGCGGTCGAGCAGCTCGCCATGAACCCCGACGCCGTGCTCGAGCACAACCGGCGAGCGATCGCGATCGCGGTCGCGGCCGGAGACGACGCGCTCGCGGCACGCAGCGCGGCGACCCTCGCCAGCCACTACGCGACCGTGACACTCGAGCCCAATGCGGCCCTGTTGTGGGCGGACATGGCCGAGTCGTTCGCGGAGCGGGCCGGCGGTGTTCCGACGATCTCCGCCAATGCGATGATCGCTCGCGGACACGCGCTTCGGCAGCTCGGAAAATTCGACGACGGCCTCGGGGAGCTCGAGCGCGCCGTCGAGGCGCTCGCGGCGATCGACGACCGTTCGAGCGCGTACGCCAAGGCGCTCGCCGATTTCGCGGGCCAGGTCGCCATGAGCGGTCGCATCGAGGAGGGGCGCAAGCTCTTGGCGCGAGCGAACGAGGTGCTCACGTCGACGCTCGGGGAGGATCACCCCGACGTGGCGCTCAACCGCATGAACACGGCCGCGATGCTGATCATGCAGGGCATCCACGACCAGGGCGAGTCCGAGCTACGGGTCGCAGTGGACAGCCTGGAGAAGACCCTGGGCCACGACCACCTGCACGTGGCGGCGGGACTGGTGAACCTGGCGGCGCTGGCCGAGCGCCGGCTGGATTGGGCCGAGAGCACCGAGCTGCTCGGGCGCGCGGTCGAGATTCGCCGCAAGGTGCTCGGGCCCGACCATCGCGAGGTCGCCGAGACCCTGCTCAACCTCGCCGGCCCCCACTGGCTGATGGGAGCGCACCAGGCCGCGCGTGAATCCATCGACGACGCGCTTCGCATCTACACCAAGGCCCTGGACCCGTCGGATCCCGCGTGGGCGGCGATCCGGGTCCGCGCCGGCTACGTCCTGGTGGGCGCCGGCGACGTCGAGCGTGGGCTCTCGCTGGGCGAGCGCGGCATCAACGACCTGCTCGCCGACCAGGAGCGCAACGAGGGCGAGGACTGGAGGATGCTGGCCCTGTACGCCACCTCGCTTCGCGACGCCGGTCGCTTCGAACAAGCGGTCGAATGGGACGAGCGCGTGGTCTCGCTCCTGCGGCAGGCGCCCGACCTCCACAAGCCCGAGCTCGCTTCTGCGGTCTACCGCCTGGCGAAGAACCTGTGGGATTCGGGCCGCGATCGCCCGCGCGCACGTTCGCTCGCCGAGGAGGCTCTCGAGCTCATGGACACGCACGGCGAGCGCAGCCCGGGCGCGCGCGAGGAAGTCGCGACCTGGCTCGACACGCACGATCCCCGGCGTGCCGGGTGACCTCGCACACCCGAGCAGCGGACGAGACCCACGGACCCCGAGCCTGGCGCCGGTGTGGCTTGCATGCGGTCTGCGCGAGCGCAGGTTCGGCGCATGAGGGCGGTTCGGGCCGGGTGGGTGTTCGCCGCGCTCGCCGGGGGTTGCGTCGGGCCGATGGAGGCGGAGCCCCTCGACCCCTACGCGGCGGACTTCCTCTACCCTGCGCCGGGGCATACCGCCCCCGTGGCGAGCGAGGCGCCGGCACCCCCAGACGACGTCGCCGCCGAGGACGAGACACGCACGGTCCGACCGGAGGTGACGCTCGCCACGCGACTGTCCGCAGGCGAGGACGAGGATGCGGAGGGCTCCGGGACGATCCTGATGCTGGCCCCCGACGTGGCGCGCGCGTGCGAGATCTCGACCGGCCACACCTACTTCGATCCCGGATCGTCGGCCGTGGGGCGCCAGCAAGAGGTGCTCCTCGAGGCGCTGGCGCAGTGTCTGCTCACGGGTCCGCTCGCCACGGGAACGATTCAGGTGATCGGATGGGCTGACCCGACCGGGGACCCGGAGCGCAACGCCTTGCTCGCGCTCGACCGCGCGAAGACGGTGGCGCGTCACCTCGAGGCCCGGGGGATGAACGCCGAACGGATGGAGATCCTCTCGGGCGGGGACACGAACGCACCGACCGATCCCGCCCAATGGCCCGAACGCCGACGCGTCGAGATCCGCCTCGCGCTGTGAACCCTCGAACCGCCGGTGCAACGCGTCGCGCCGGAGACCTCAGCCATTGTCGCGTTGGCTCTCGCGCTCGAGCTTGCGAATCTGGCGAACGGCTTCCCAGTACCCCTTCTTCGCCCGGGCATGGCGCGGCTTCTCCTTGCGCGCGAGGGCGTAGGCTTCCTTGGCCTCGTGCCAGTATCCGAGCGCCGCCAACATTTCCGCGCGCAAGAGCGTGGCTTCGAAATCCCCCGGCACGATGTTGAGCAGCTCGTCGGCGGTGGCGAGCGCGGCTTCGTGATCGTCGTACCGCCGCTGGATCTTCGCCTGCCCGTAGAGGGCTTCGACCAGACCGGCCCGGGCCTCGGCGTGCTCGGGCCACACGCGAACCAGGTTCCGAAAGGCTTGCGCGGCCTCGGCCCACTGTCGCCGCTCCAGCGCCTGGTTGCCGGTGGGCATCAAATCCTCGGCCGCTGCCTGCCGAAGGCGTGCGATCGCCTCGTGCGTCGGATCGATCAGCATGAGCTTGGACAGCGCCAGCGAGAGGCTGCGCTCGGCCGGTTCGGTCCAGATACTGGCCGCGATCGCGCGCTCGGCCATCGCCACCAGCTCCTGGGGGGTCGGTTCTTCGGGCACGACCTCGTCGGGCGGGGGCTGGGGAGGCGAGGGTGGTGTGGCCGGTTGCTCGACGGACGGGGCCGGGCGGGCGAGGTCGGGGCCGGGCTGCGCGGACGCGTGTGCCTTGCCGTCGGCCGGAGCCTCGGCGGTCGCGACCGCGGCCGGTTCGCTGTTGGTCGCCGGCAAGAAGCGATCCGAGGCGAACAGGACCCCGGCGACCACGCCTCCTCCCAGCGTCATGTAGAACAGCGCTCGCGCGACGGCTTTGGCCGGGCCGTCTCGCCGGGGGCGAGCGGCAGCCACCGGAGGCACGCTCCCCGTCGGCAAGGGATACGCGGCGACCTGGGCCCGATCCCGGTGCGGCACCCGAGCGGGCTCGGCCGCCGCAATCGCGGCGCGATGCATGCTCGCCGACGCCCCGGGTGAGGGCTCGTCGGAGGCCGCTCGTGGCGCGTGCTCGGCGTCCGCCCCGGCCCCGATCCCCAGGACGGCCGCCACGGCGTTGGCCCGACCGTCGACGGCTCGCGTCAGCTCGTACTCCAGCGCGCGCATCGAGGGCGGGCGATCCGAAGGCCGTCGTTCCAGACAGTGCGCGACGACGCCCGCGAGTGCCTCGGGGACCTCCGGCCGATACTTCGTCACGCGAACCGCCGCGTGCGCGCCCTTCTGCATCAGGACGTCGACCGCGTTGCGTCCCTCGAAGGGCAATCGACCGGTCAGCATCTCGAAGAGGATGCACCCCACCGAATAGATGTCCGAGGCGACGGTCGCCTCCAGCCCCGCGCCCTGTTCGGGAGCCATGTAGTCGGGAGATCCGATCACCAGGCCCGGCGAGGTCGTGGAGCTGTCGGCATTCATGTGTTTGCAGATGCCGAAGTCGAGACTTTCACGAAGTCGGGGTCCTTGCCTCGGGCCGTCAGAAGAATGTTCTCGGACTTCAGATCGCGGTGAATGATGCCGACCTCGTGCGCGGCTTCCAGGGCGCGGCAGATCTGCCGGGCGATGTGCACGGCCCGGCGCACCGCCAGAGGGCCTTCGTTCTGAATGGTCACCCCGAGGTTGTCGCCCTCGAGCAGCTCCATCACGAAGTAGACCTCGCCGTCGTCGGTGGTGCCGATGTCGAGCACGTCGATGATGTTGGGGTGCCCCGTCTGGGTGGCGGCACGCGCCTCCCGCATGAACCGCGAGATGATGTCGGAGTCGCGGGTATAGACGCTGTGCAGAACCTTGAGCGCGAACTGCTTACCGAGCGCCAGGTGGGTGGCGCGGAACACCGCCCCCATGCCGCCGATGCCGATCAGGTTGTCGACGCGATAGCGTTGCGCGACGACCTTGCCGACCCACTCCCGCGCCGACTCTCGCAGCGACTTGGTGCTGACCGGTTGCCCCAGCGCGGCCTGATCGAGCTCCACGATGTCGGAGTCGCCCAGCTCGAGCGTCGAACGATCCCCCCCCTTTTTCGGCTCGATGGCTTCGACGGAGAAGATGTCGCTGATGCTGATGGCCTCGCTCTTCTCGCTCCGGGCACGCAAATCCGAGAAGTCCTGCGCCGAGTAGCGCATGTAGTCGCGCGCTTCGAGCTTGCACTCGCGCGCGAAGATGTCGCGCATGAACTCGCTGGCGCGGTCGGTGTCGCAGGTCGGGAAATCGCGCGCCAGGACCTCGGACAACGCCGCCCGAAACTCCCCGGCGTTCGCAAACCTCCGATCGCGGTCCTTGGCCAGCGCTCGCGCCAGCGCCTCGTCGATGCCGGCGGGCACGCCGGGCACGATCTGGGACGGTGGCGTGACTTTGGGATTGCGGACCGCCGACAGTGCTTCTTGGTGGCTGCGATTGCTGGACGGGAAGAGCTGCCGTCCGGTCAGGAGCTCCCACAGCACGATGCCGCAGGCGTAGATGTCGGTGCGACGGTCCGCCGGCAGCCCCCGGGCCTGCTCGGGCGAGAGATAGCTGTAGCGCCCGAACACCACGCCCGGGCTGGTCATCTCGCGCTTGATGGCGCTCTTGGCCAGCCCGAAATCGGTCAGCTTGACCTCTCCTCGATAGCCCAAAAGGATGTTCGGCGGCGAGATGTCTCGATGCACGAGATCGAGGTTCATCGCGTCGTGGACGTAATCGAGCCCGCGCAACACCTCGCGCACCACGAAGATCGCGATGTCCACGGGGATGCGGCGATGGAGCTGCGCGCATCGATTCCACACGGCGCGCAAGTCCTTGCCCTCCACCAGCTCCATCGCGAGGTAGTACTCGCGATCGACTCGACCCGCGTCGAACACCTGCACCAGGTTGGCGTGGTTGAGCCGCACCACGACCTTGGCTTCGTCGAGGAACCGACGATGCACGGCGGCGTCGTCGATGCTGTGCAGCACCTTCTTGACGACACACAGCTTCTCGAAGCCGCCTGTCTCGCCGGCGGCGGCGAGAAACAGCTCGCCCATGCCGCCACGCGCCATCGGTCGCACCAGGACGTACTTGCCGAACACCTGAGGGAACCCCTCTGGATAGGCGCCCTCTGCGGTGTCCGGTCCGTCGCTCGGGCCGCGACCACTCGTCCGCGGCTGAGAGGAGGGGCTGCGCACGCGAGTTGCATCATAGCTTGACCGAAACCCGGGTGGGGCTCACGGAGGTGGCAATCCCGCGACGTGCGCCGCGGGTCGACGCACGGGTCTTCGTCGCCTGCTCTTTGGGACAGCTCCATCGCGATCGCCATCCCCTCGCCGCGCACCACGGGCGTCTCGCCGTCATCCACCGGTCCCCCGCACTCCGCGGCGGGTTCGTCGGTCAGGAACCGGCGTCGAGGCTCAGCACGAACTTCGAGGGACCCCCCTCGGATTCGGCCGGAATCTCGACCTCGCGGACCACGTGCCGGCGGCCGGGCGGGCGCAGCCGCACCATCAGCGGCCCCGGCAACACCTGTGCAGCCCGCACCTGGCCCTCCATGTCGGTCCGCTCGCCCCGGAAGGGGCCGCCCTCCACGGACACCCCGGCGACGGGCACTCCCGCGCGCTGGACCACGAGCACCACGTCGGGTCCATCGGCCGGGTGATCTCCTCGCAGCGCGATGTCGTCACCGGGCATGACGTTCTCCATGCGGGCGAGCTCGACCCCGTCCTGTATGGCCCGCACCGCGTAGGGCCCCTCCCCCAGCCCATGGATCTCGAAGGATTCACCCACGAGCTCGCCGTTGTGTTGCTCGTGCCGACGTTGCTGGGACTGCGCGAGCACGATGGCCCGGGGATAAGGGAGGCCCTGTGGATCCGTGAGGATCCCGGAGAGGACGTCGCGGCTCTCCGGCAACGTGATGGTGATCGGCGCGTCGGCGGACGACTGCTGCGCGTGCTCCAGGGTGATCTCGTGGTCCACGGGGCCGTGCCCCTCGGCGCGCACCGTGGCGACGAACCGATCGACGACGGGGAGCGAGCGGTCGTCGTCGCAACGTCCGAGGCTCTCCTCGCACGGCCCGCACGGCGGGCGCTCGATGAGCGCCACGGAGAACACCCCGTCTGCGTCGGTTCCGGTGGCGCGGCTCACCACGGGGAGGACCGCCATCGGATCCGGATCGTCGGGCACCTGGACGAACGCGACCTTGGCTGCGGGCACGGGGTCGCCTCGCCGATCGAT
>CAZYSW010000318.1:2529-7054 GCA_964650105.1 uncultured Nannocystaceae bacterium | reverse complement strand
CCGGCCGAGGCGATCGCCGAAAGCTACGGTGGCGACGATCTCGACGTCCGTCCTCCGCGTAGCGCCACCCCCTTCGTCCTCATCGGGCTGCTCGTCGTCGGGGGCCTGGGCGCCGGCGGTTGGTACATGATGCAGAACCAGCAGGTCGAGCAGAAACCCGCACCCGCCCCGACCGAAACGGTGGTGATCCAGGCCGGCGCGATCCCGGAGGACACACAAGAACCGGATGCCGCCCAAGGTGCGGACGTCGACCGCACGCAAGGCACCCGGTTCAAGGAGAGCAACCGACCCGCACCGCCACGGTCGACCTCGAGCGGTGCCAAGCCGCGGAGCCGTCCCGACAGCAAGAAGAAGTCCGACGATCGCAGAATCGTCACCGACGATTCCAACGACCCGCTGGCGGGCGTGAAGTAAGCCGCCCGCCTGCGGGGCCCACCCGCCTTCGGCGGGTTCTCGCGCTCACAGCCGCAACGCGCCGCCCGCTCCAGGGGCGCGGAGGTGTTTGCGTTCCACCTCGACCGAGAGGCTCGGGCCCGTGACCGCGATCGTCTCGATCGTGGCGGAGGTTTCGGGCAGTGGCACGATCACGTTCAGGTCCTCCGAGCGTTCCCAGCGCCGCACCATCGCCTTGGCCGTTCCGAGCACGCCCTGCGCGCCCTCGAAGGTCACGGTGTGCACATCGCTGGCCAGCGCGGGGTCGAACCATCCCTCGGCGACGTAGAAATCCGAAGTGCCGTCCTCGAACACGGTGCCTACCAGCAGCGGCCGCTTGCCCACGTCGCGTTCCCCCGCGTCCTCGAGCTCCCAGCTACTGATCGCGAGGATCCACGGGTACACCTTGTTCCATCCCCACTCGCTGACCCACGAGTTCTGGCAATACGTCATGTAGTCGTGGCTCGCGGGGCTGTAGACCTTGATGGGGTTGTTGATGACGTCGATGCCCCACGACAAGGTGTCGCCGTTCGGATGCCCGGGGTAGCTGGCATCGACCCCGGCCTCTCCGTTGCACGCGATGTGCCGTCGCCCTTGCTCGTGCCCGATCTCGTGCACGAACGTCCCCGCGGTGCTCCCGACGTTGCTGTAGTACACACCCCAGCCGACGCGCTGTGATGCCTGCGCCTTGCTGGGCCCGCCGAGCTGCGCGACGCCGGCGAAGTCGGGTCCACCGTCACAGGGTCTGGCGACGCCGTAGTAGTAGTACTCGGGCGGGGCTCCGTCCAGGTAGCGCAGCTCCTGCAACGCGCCCAAGAGTTGCGACCCCCGCATCGAACCCGAGAACGACACCACGTCGTGCACGATGATCTCGACCTCGTCGGCGGGGTTGTGGGCCAAGAGCCGCTCGCCGAAGAACTCGGCGATGGTTCGCTCGTTGCCGTCGAGATCCGTGCCGTAGATCTCGTGGAGATCGGGTGCCTCGGGGCAATGGTTGCCGATGTCGTGATAAAATGGAACGACCACCACGCGCATCTTCGCGTAGGTGTCCTCCACCCCGATCGGCATCGAGCCCCCTTCGGTGGGAAACACGGGGATCTTCTCGCTGATGTCGTTCTCGTGGCCGGGCTTGGTCTCGAAGAGCTCGATCCGATACTTCGTCTCGGGGTTGATCAAATCGCCGCGGACGTGCCAGAAGAAGCTCGCCGGAAGGGTCTGATAGCGACAATCGATGAGCTCCTGCCCGGCGCAATCGACCTCCGAGGCGGTGATGAAGCTGCCCAGGGTCTCCTCGGTGCCATCCGACTGCTCGAGGTGGAGAACGCCGTAGATGTCGCGGGTCGCAAAGCCCGGATCGACCTCGTAGAAGGCCCGGATCACGGTGTTGCGGTTGCGCAGCAGCGGTGCGTTGCGTTCGATGCCCCCGACCAGCACACCGCCTCGCGCGATGGGGACGCGCGTCCCCTGATCGCCGGTCACGTCGACGATCTGTATGCCCGTCGCCGGTGGAGGCGGCAGGTCCTCCGGCTCGGATCCATCGTCGCTGCTCGTCGTGGATCCCTCGGATCCATCCGATCCGACGTCGCTCATGGAATCGGCGGTCCCGGTGGTCCCACCGCTCCCGCCGGTGTCCTCGTTCGTCCCCCCTTCCGTGGTGCCGCCGTCGGCGGCCTGGGTCGCCGTGTCGTCTCCGCAGGCGATTGGCAGGAGAGCGACGAACGGCAGGACTGCGAGTCTTTTCATGGCAGCCGAGCATAGCCAGGTCCGTTCGCGCCAAGAAGCCCTGATCGGACGACGCGCGACCCTTCGACGCATTTTGGCCGCTGAAGAACTTGGAAAACACGACACTCCGGTTACAGAAGCACCCGGGCTCCGAGGACACGAAGCGCCGACGCGCGAGGTCGGGGCGTCGTTTTGGGCTTCACTGCGCGATCTCGAACCGCACCCGTCCCACGAGCTGACCGTCCTCGGTTTCGACGTCGACCACCCACGATCCGGCCGGCTCAGCGGGCAGGCGTTCTCGGGCGATGCTCGAGCGCAGACGCACGACGCCGGCGTCGAGGGGCTCCACGACGACCTCGGGTGGGACCCAAACCTCCTCGCCGTCCTTGCGCCAGACGTGAACCAGCCGATCGCCCCGCCCCCCGGGGATCATGACGTCGGTCACCGCGTGCAGCTGCGTGCCGACGTGGGACACGTGCATCGCCTTGGCGGCGATCGCCAGACGTCCGTCCGGCATCAGGCTGGGCCCCACCGCGCCGCTCGACACGTACATCGCCACGGGTGGTACGTACCGCCGACCGTAGTACGCCGCGGCCAGAGACCCCGTGGTCCACAGCACCAGCAACGTCACGACGGACGGACGGCCGAGGTACCTCACCGGGATGTGCATCGTCCAGAAGGCGATCGCCGAGACCACCGCCGCCACCACGAGCGTGAGGAGACTGCGCGTATTCGGAAATAGCGCCGGGATCACCAGGTTTGAGCAGCAAAACAGGGTGAAGAAGTAGAACAGCGACGCGACGGTCTTGAAGCGCATCAGAACGTGGTCGAAGACCACGTCGAGCGTGGACAAGAATGCGCACACCCCCAGCGCGACGACGTACCACTGCGTGGGCGTATCGAAGGTCGCCGACCGCCAATAGAAGGGCAAGAGGAAGAAGAGCATGCCCTGGTATGCGTTCTTCAACAGGTACGTCATCACGTAGAAGCGCACCTTGTCGCCGCGGCCTTCGACGGCGCGACGCCTCGACCCGCTGCCGAACGCACGAAAGAACAGCAGCAGGACGATCCAGGCGAGGCCCAAGGAGATCGACAGCCACCGCGCCTCGGCGAACCCCTTTTGGGCGAAGAGGATCACCGTCACCCCCAGCCCCAGCGCGTACAGCGAGTGCAGCCACCACAGCATCCGCCCGTACCGCGCGAAAAAGCCACGAATCCCGCGCGGACGCCCGGGTTCGGTCACGTCGACAGCGGCCGCCCCGTCGCCCGCTCCCGGCGACCACCCGGCGGAATGCTCCTGGGGGGCCACGGCCACCGAGCGTCAGTGTAGCAGAGCGCTCCGACGGCCGCGTCGGACGCGACGGTCCGGCGCCCTCACCACGATGCGGGAACCACCATGACCGGGATCGGTGCGTAAGCGGCCAGCTCGGACCCGGTGCTGGTGACGAAGATGCGCTCGACCGTACCGAGCCGGCGAGATCCGCATACGAGGATGCACGCCCGCGCCTCGGTGGCGATGTCCTCCAGCGTTTCGATGACCGGCCCTGCGAGCGTGCGGCATCGGAGCTCGTCCAGGCCGTTGGTCTCGATGAAGACGTCCAGCGCGCGGCGAGCCGTTTTCGCGTGCTCTTGCCGAAGGGACTCGCTCTCTTCGCGTGAGAGGTGACCGAGCCCGATGTCGGTGAGGGTGGGCAGCGCATGTGCGAGCTCCAACTCGCGCCCCACGGCGCGGGCGAGCTCACGAGCGAACCTCACTGCAGCCAGGCTGTGAGCGTCGGTGTCGATGGTACACAACACCGGACCGTCTCCGATCGCGTCCTTCTCCAGATCGGGAGGCACGACGACGACGGGAACGGGGAGCCGACGCAGCATCTTGCGAGCCACCCGACCGAGGCGAACCCAGGGGTGGTCGTCACGGCGTGCCTGCCGGCCGAGAATCAGCACGGCCTCGTCGGTGCGGGCCGTGCTCGCCAGCGTCTCGACGATGGAGGGCGCGATCACGGCATCGATGGTCCCGAACGCCGGCGCCGCACCGAAGCTGTCCACGTAGGCTCGCCCTGCTTCGCGCACACCGGCCTCGATGCGCGCCCTCGTGTCGCCCCGTGGCGGAAAGAAGCTCAGCTCCTCGACGACGACCAGCCCCGAAGCGCCGGGCGAATCGATCGCCCCGCGCTCCGCCAGCCATTTGCAGAATTCGACCGCACCCCGGCTGTCGGGCAGGAGATCGAGACCGACCAACCACTTCATCCGCTCTACACCTTGCGCGCCACGGGGCGCGGCGCCACCACCCGGCGTATGGTCGCCGTCAGATCGTCGCCGTCGAGCGGCTTGACGAGAAACGCGGACGCACCCATGGCCCGTAGGCGTTGCC
>CAZYSW010000318.1:0-2519 GCA_964650105.1 uncultured Nannocystaceae bacterium | reverse complement strand
AGTCGCGCGCGCCGCCGAGACCGGTGAGCACGATGATCGCCGTCTGTGCGGTCTTGGGATTCGCCCGAAGCGCGCGTACCGCTTCGAACCCGTCGAACCCCGGCATGTGCAGGTCCACGAGCGCGACGTCCGGTGGGCGGCGGAAGGCTCCGTCGAGGGCTCCGCGGGGATCGTCGTGCGCCTCGACGGTGACGTCGGGAAACTCGTCCTCGAGCAGCGCCCGTGTGGCGCGCAAGCACCCCGCGTCGTCGTCCACGAGCAGGATGCGCCGAAGCGTCGGCCCCGTGGACGAGGTCTCGCGAATGCGGCGAAGGAGCGCGGCCGCCGTCGGCCGCCGCTCCGGATCCTTCTCCAACGCCTGCATGACGGGTTCTTCGAGCGCGCTGGAGATCCGAACGCCCAACAGCGAGGGAGGCGTGGGCTCGTCGTACGCGTGCTGGGTCATGACCTCCAGCGCTCGGCCCGAGAAGGGGAGCCTGCCGGTGAGGAGCTCGTACGCGATGACTCCGGTGGCATAGACGTCGATTGCCGGGCCGTGAACGCCCGTCATGTCCGTCAGGCATTCGGGAGCCATGTACGCCGGCGTCCCGGCGAGCACGGGTCCGGCATCGCGGACCGTGCCGCCGATCAGGCGAGCGAGGCCGAGGTCGATGACCGAGATCCGTGCGCCCGGTCCCACCAGCACGTTTCCCGGTTTGAGATCACCGTGCACCGTCCCGGCCTCGTGGATCGCCTCCACGCCCTGCAGGATGCCTTCGACGATGCGGAACTCCTCTTGGGGAGGCAGCCGCCCTCGCACGGCGAGCAGCTTGGCGAGATCGATCCCGGGCACGTACTCCATCACGAAGTAGGGCATGCCTCCCAGCTCGCCGAAGGCATGCACGGTCACGACGTTGGGATGCCGCACACGAGCCATCGCCCGCGCCTCGTCGAGAAAGCGGAGTCGGAGCAACCGCTCGTGCAGGCGACCGGGACGGACGAGCTTGATTGCGACGTCGCGGTCGAGTTGCTCGTCGCGGCACCGGAGCACTTCGCCCATCCCTCCCTCGCCGATCCGCTCGATCACCCGGTAGCAGCCGTCGATGAGCGTGCCCGTGGCGACGAGCCCTCGCGGCTTCTCCGAGCTTTCTCCGGGGGTAGGACCGAGATCCACGGTGGCGGCGTCCCGCGGCCCTTCGCCGGAAAGACGCTCGGGATCGTTCGGGCGGATCAGCACGGGTAAACGATGACGCCGACACCCCCACCCGCAAGCCACATCGGGGCCGCAAAGGTTGCACGGCGGGGGGAGCCCCTGGCGGCGTCTCCGAGGCCCCGCAGGAATGGGGGCCCCGGCAGCGGCGAACGTACGTACCATCACGTTCAGCCGTAGGGGTCGAAGCGCTCTCGACTCTTGCGCTTCCGATTGAGCTCGTCGAGCTCCTCGGCGGAGTAGCAATCCGCAGAGCCACGCGGCAGGTGTCGCCGAATGAACTCCTCGATCTTGCGCCGTGCTTTGCGACCGGCGTCCGACCGGACCTCGTCGATCCGAGCCGTCCCCGCCTCGCCGAAATCCGCGAGGTCGGCATCGAGCTCTTTGGCTACGCTCTCCTCGCACTCGTCCCAGCGCTCGAAGATCAGCCTGCGGCGGGCCACGGCCGGTCTCGCGTCGTCGTGCCAGATCTCCAGGAGCTCTCGGTAGAGCCCCTCGAGCCGTCGGTCGATGTGCCGGCGCGCGAAGGAGACGGCCAGAGACAGTCGCAGCTCGAATGTCTGCTCGAGAAGCTGCTTCTTCTCCTTTTGGTAGAGCTCCTCCCCCTGTGCGGCCCGGATCGCCTCGGCCAGGCCAGGCATCCCCACCGCCAAGGGGTTGCGCTTGTCGACGGCGATGGGCATGTCCTTGAACTCGATCCGGCCAGTGGGGTGGAGAATCGCCTTGAACTTCCCCCGCGGATCCCGGTACACGAGCCGCCCATCCTTGCGGGGCTGGAACCCCGCTTCGGCCAGCGATCGGGGCTCACGATCCGTCCGCCGTGGAGCCGGGGACTCGTGGACGGTTCCTCCAGTCCGATGCTGCACCTGCCCCGCCTCCCAGCTCACCTTGGGCTCCGGGGCGGACGAGGACGCGTCGCCGCGACTGTGCTGCCGCAACCCGGAGAGGGCGAGCCCTCCATCGCTGGCCGGGCCTGCCGATCCGGACGGCGACGCCACACCGTTTCCATCGTGACCGTCGACACTTTGCGATGGGGTGTCCTGCTTCCCCGCGTTCGATCGCGCAGCCGGTGGCTCGGCGACGCGCTCGGGTGAGCGTGGCTCGCTCGGGTCGCTCGTCGGCGCATCGCCCTCGGACACGCTCTGTTCGCCTCTGTCGGCGGCCTGCCGTTCGGCCGTCCCATCGGCACGCGCAGGCTCTTCCCACGCCACGATCTCGACCGCGTCCCAGGTGCGATCGGGCTGGGGCGGCACCGGCTCGGGCAGCGACGCGAGCACCAAGCCGATCGCGACGTGCAGCAAGACCGACAGCGCAAATCCGCCGATCCGCT
>CAZYSW010000317.1:6030-7109 GCA_964650105.1 uncultured Nannocystaceae bacterium | reverse complement strand
CCACGAGGATCAGCTTGAACCACAGCTCGTAGACCTGATGGATGGTGATGAACAGGACCTCGTCGTTGGAGAGGTTCGCGTCCGAGTCCTCGAGCCCCGACTGCAAGCCGAGCAACGTCTCGACCCGGATGTAGTCCCAGTACATGGTTGGCTTGGGTGACGACATCTGCCGTCACGCTGCCACGTCATGGCACGTCGAGCCAAGCCGCGATGCTCGGTGGCTCCGCCCCGGTACGCCGACTCGTTGCGTCCAGCTCGGCCGTGCTGAAGACGGGCACATGGGGCGTAGTTCCGGTCAGGAGCCGAGCTACGGCCCGGCGCGCTTTCGGCGTCGCGATGACGGCGACGGCTCCGGACGACGACCCTGCAATATCTGCGGGTCCACCCGAGATCTCGCGAAACGCGTCGAGCCATGCATCGCGATCGTCGGGGGACAGGTGGAGGGTCGACCCCTCCTCGGACGTGACGACCCTGTCGAGGAGCGCTTCTTCGGCTTCGGGTGTGAGCCGCACGAAGCGGGTCGGGCCGAGCTTGCTCAGGCCGTCGAGAACCGGGGGAAGCCAGTGGGCCGCGAGCTCGGCCCGCACGATCTCCGCGAACCGAGGGCGCTCGCCGTCGTCGCGAAAGCGCCGGTGCTCCGCCATGGTGGCGAGGATGTTCCGCAGCGGCGGCAGCGGGATGCGCTCTTCGAGAAAGCCCCGAACCACGTGCAGCACGTCGCCGAGCTCCACGACCTCCAGCGCACGGGACACCACGACCGGATGCGTCGCGCGGACCTGCTCGACCGCGCGATCGAGGTCCTCGAGATCCACGAGCTCGGCGGCATGCGCCATGACGGCGCGGAACGTGGCGAGCACCACGGCGTCGTCGCCGTCGCATCCCGGAGGCACGACCGTCCGCGCGGCGAGCCGATCGTCGAGCGAGATCTCGACCTGGCCCCGGGGCGTGTCCTCGCTCGCGACCAGCTCGATGGGCGGAACGTCGATGCCGAGCGCCTCGCTGCACCGCACGCGCACCTCGACCAGGGCGCGCTGCAGGTCGCGCATGGCGGCGTCGGGCTCGCCCCCTCGGCGCACGAC
>CAZYSW010000317.1:0-6020 GCA_964650105.1 uncultured Nannocystaceae bacterium | reverse complement strand
GCGCTCGGGCGAGGGTTTCGCACGCGTAGGATCGGCGGCGAGCTTCGCCGACAAAGCGAGCGCTGCGGTCACCAGGGCCAACGACGTCGCCACGAAGGCCAGGCCGGGCATGGCGGGGACGAGCGCCAGCACGACGAGCAAGAGCGCCGGGACCAGCAACATCGACGGCTGCAGCCACGTCACCGACGAGCGGGGCCCCTCGTCCTCCCGATCGACCCGCGAGACGAGAATCCCGGCGGCCAGGCTCACCAAGAGCGCCGGGATCTGGGCCAACAGACCGTCGCCGATGGTGAGCCGACCGTAGACGTCCAGGCTCTCGACGAGCCCGTAATCGAGGCGGCCCACGCCGATCGCGACGCCGCCGAGGAGGTTGACCCCGATGATGGCCAGCCCCGCGATGGCGTCTCCTTTGACGAAACGGACGGCACCGTCCATGGCGCCGTAGAAGCTCGACCGCTCCGAAAGCCGCGCCCGCCGACGAGCGGCCTCGCGGGGGGAGACGACGCCCGCGCGCAGGTCGGCGTCGATCGCCGCCTGGTGTCCCGGGAGCCCGTCGAGGGCGAAGCGGGCGGCGACTTCGGCCACGCGTTCGGACCCTCGTGCGATCACCACGTACTGAATGATGGTGATGATGGCGAACATCACGCCCCCGACCACCAGGTCTCGCCGCACGACGAACGACGCGAACGCCTCGATCACCTCGCCTGCATAGGCCTCGCTGAGGATCAATCGGGTCGTGGAGATGTTGAGCGCCAGGCGATACAGCGTGACCAGGAGCAGGAGCGTCGGAAACCCCAGAAAGTCGGTGGTTTTCCGGATGCCCAAACTGGCCACGACCAGCAAGACGGAGCCCGCCAGGCTCAGCGAGAGCAGGATGTCGACCAGCGGGGGCGGCAACGGCACCAGGACGCAAGCCAGCAGCGCCACGATGAGGAGCGCCGGCACCAACCCGGGCAGGGCTGCGAACAGCGTTATTGCGCCCTTGTGCAGGTCCGCGACGCGAGGTGCCGAGGCCATTGCGCCGAATCTATCAGCGTCGACGAGCCCGACCGAAAAAAGCAGGCCCCCGCCGCTCGCCGAGCGCGGTGGTCACTCGCCCAGGGCCTTTTGGGCGTCGCGTCGACCACCCACGAAGATCTTGACCCCTTCCTTCTGAAGAAACCGACGAATGAGGTCGCCATCGATGGCGGAGGCTCGATCGGCGATGACCTTCAAGTCCTCGAGGAGGGGGCGCACGACGGTGCCCAGATCCTCGAGGTCCTTGCTGATCTTCTTGAGATTGGCGGTGGCCACCGCGGCGTCGTCGATGATCCCCTTGAGCTTCTCGGAACGATCGGCGTCGACGACGGAGGTGAGCCTCTCGAGATCCTCGAGCGCCTTCTCGGTCCGGTCGAGCAAGCCGGGAAGCCGCTCGTCGAGGGTCCGGGTCATGCCGTCGATCCGCCCCAGGATCCGCGGGAGCCGGGGATCGCCGAGCAGTCGCTCGCTGTGATCCAGGATGCTGCCGATCTTCTCCTCGTTCTGCTCGGTGATCCGACGCACCGACGCAGTGGTCGCCTCGATGTCGTCGATCATCTTCTGGAGCTCCTCTCGCGTCACCAGGGCCGGCTGACCGTTCTTGCCCGCCGCGTCGGAGAGCAGCTCGTCGAGCGTGCCGACCAGCGGGGCCAGGACCGCCGCCATGGATTCTTCGCCCCCCAAGATGGGCTCGAGCGCGTTGAGGACCTGGTCGATCTCGAACGGCGTCTCCACCTTCTCGATCCGGCTGCCGGGGGCGAGCACCGGGGCCTCCACCGTACCCGGATCGAGCTGGAGGTACTTTTCGCCCAGCAGGCTCTTGGCCCGCACCACCGCACGCGCATCGGTGTGGAGGACGATGTCGCGGTCGACCAGCAAGGTCATGACCGCCACGTCGTGGTCCACACCGATCTTCTCGATGCGGCCCACCTGGACGCCAGCGATCTTCACCGCGTTGTTCTCGACCAGCCCCGCGGCGTGTCGTAGCCGAACCTCGTAGCGGTCTCCGGCGGTTCCCCCCAGCGCCCCGATCGACTGTGCGAGCCACAAAAGGAGCGCCAGCGTGCCGACCACGAACAATCCCAAGCCGATGTGGGTTCGATTCATTCGAAAAGACCTGCAGTCAGACGACCTGTATCGGTCCCGAGGTCGAGCGGTCGAAGAACTGCCGCAACGCGGGATGGCAGTGATTCTCGAGCTCGGACCGGGGGCCGTAGTGAACGAGCTTTCCGCGCGCCAGCATGCCGATGGTGTCGGCGATGGTCAGCGCCTCGGCGGTGTCATGGGAAATCACGATGAAGCTGATCCCCAAGGTGCGGTGCATCTCCATGATCAGCTCGTCGAGTGTGGCGGACATCACGGGGTCCAGGCCCGAGCTCGGTTCGTCGCACAGCACGATCTCGGGCTCGAGCGCGATCGCACGAGCGAACGCCACCCGTTTGCGCATGCCGCCGCTGAGCTCGGAGGGGAACTTGTGCTCGGCCCCCGGGAGCCCGACGCGGGCCAGCTTGTCGGCCACCCGCGCCCGGATCTCGTCCTCGCGCATCCGGGTGTGCATGCGCATGGGGAACGCGACGTTCTCCAGGACCGTCATGTCGTCGAACAACGCCCCGTCCTGGAAGAGCATCCCGAACTTGCGCCGGACCTCGAAGAGCTGCCTGCGATCCCGAGGCCGTCGTTCGTCGAGCCCGGCGATGTCCGTGTCGCCGACGAAGACGCGCCCCTCGTCGGGCTTGAGCAGACCCACCAGGATGCGGAGCAGCACCGATTTCCCGGTCCCCGAGGGTCCCAAGAGCACGGTGATCGACCCCTTGCGGACCGTCAGGGAGACCTCGTCGAGCACCTTTTGGCTGCCGAACGACTTGCTCACCTTCTCCAGCACGACCGCGTCGTTCGGCCCGGGCACGTCCGACACGATACCGCAACCCGCGCGGCCGAGGCGAGCCGCGCGGGGAGCTCCGAGACCACGAGCGATGGTGCGATCAGCGGGTGGGACCGACGATGACCCGCAGCAAGTGCTCGGGCTCGGGATACATCCAGACCGGATCGTCCTTGGTCCCGCGAATCTGCCCCGTACCCTCGCCGACGCCGTCGCCGGCGTTGGCCTGACGGGGGGCTTGATCGCGGCCGGCGGCTCCGGCCCGGTTGGCCTCGGTCCCGGCGTCCCAGGCCGACAGCGCTGCCGCCACGGCATCGGCCAGAGCCTGGTCGTCGAGCGCCGTCCCCTGATCGTCGATCAGCTCGCTGCCCGTGCTGCCGAAGGCAGCGAACGTGTCGTTCGACGGAGCGAGCATCCTCGCGAAGCTGAAGAACCGATGCGTGGCGTCGGCCGTCACGGTGAACACGGAGGACTGGCCGGGCGCCAGCGAGCCGGGATCGACCTCGCCGTCGGGTGTGTCGACCACCGCGGCGGATCCCACTCCGTTCATGCCGTCGACCTCCCCGAGCAGCCCGGTGGGATCACCGTCCTCGGCGAGCTCCTCGAGGCCTGGCGACGGGTCCCCCATCGTCGCCCTCGTACTCTGGCGGCGCAACGTCGAAGGCTTCCAAATCCGAAATCGACCGGATGAAACCTCGTTCCGGCGGAGCGGGTTCGCACAGGTCACCCGCAAGAGCGCGGCGTGGCCTCGGTCTTCGACCGCGTCGCCGGGCAGCGGCCGTCAACCGTAGAGGATCCAACTGATGAACAGGTTCAGGACGATGCAACACACCGCGCCGTGCACGATGGCGCGGTTGGTCGCGATCCCCACGCCCTCCGCCCCGTCGCGTTTCGCCGCCCGATAGCCGTGAAAGCAGGCGATGAGCGCCACGAGCCAGCCGAACAAGAGCCCCTTGAACATCCCGACCAGCAGATCGCCCAAGGTCACGAACTGACCCAGTTGGCTCACGAACGTCCCGCCGTCCAGCCCGAGTTGGTACACGGCGCCCACGTAGCTGGCCGCGATGCCCACCACGTCGGCGTACCCGCACAGCAGCGGCAAGGCGAAGACGACCGCCCACAAACGCGGCGCCACCAGGTACCGCATGGGATCGATGGCCATCACCTCCAGGGCCTCGACCTGCTCGCTGATCTTCATGTTGGCCAGCGCGGCGGCCAGGTTGGCGCCGATGCGGGCCCCGCAGACCACCGCCGCCATCACCGGGTAGAGCTCCCGCACCCCGCCGACCCCGGCGAACATGCCCAGGAAATCCTGTCCGCCGAAGCGCTCGAACGTCGCGTAGGACTGCACCGAGAGGTTCAACCCGGCGAACACGGTGAGCACGGTGAGCAGGGCCACGCTTCCCACGCCGGCGCGATGAAACTGCACCAAGAAGGGGCCCATCGGGGGCACGCCCCCCAGTTGCGCACCGAGGGCGTGGCGGCAGAACACGAGGAACTCGGCGAGCACCTTCATACGCCGAGTCCCAAGAGCGCCATGCTCACGATGTAATCGACCAGGAGAATGATGACGATGGTGGTGACCACCGTGTCGTTGGCCGCCTTGCCCACGGCTTCTGCACCCCCGCGCACCCGCATCCCCAAAAAGCCCGCCACCAGGCCCACGCTGGTCCCGAACAGCGCGCACTTCCCCAGCCCGACCCAGAGATCGGCGGGGGTGATCTGCGCGGTGAGGTGCTCCAGGAAGGCGCCGTGATCGACGCCTCCCAGCGGCACGGCGAAGAACCACCCGCTGAGCAGCCCGAGCACGTTCGTCGACACGTTGAGCAGGGGCGTGACCAGGGCGCACGCGATCACGCCCGGGACCACCACGTACCGCATGGGGTCGACGGACATGACCGCCAGCGCGTCGATCTGTCCGCGCACCCGCATCGTCCCGATGCGCGCCGCGATCGACGATCCGGCCTGGGCGGCCACCATCACCGAGGCGAGCGCGGGGCTGTACTCGCGGAAGATCGCGGTGCCCAGCAGCGAGCTGAGCATGCGATCGAGCCCGAACATGCGGAAGATCTCCAGCCCCTGCAGCGAGATGACGGCCCCGACGGGCGCCACGGCCAGCCCCACTGGGATCAGGCAGCGCCCGATCAGGATCCACATGATCCGTATCGTCTCGGCGACGTGGCGAGGACGGGTGAGCGCAGTTCGGAGGACCTCGAAGGCGAAGACGACGACCGCCCCGACGGTCTCCAGCGCCGAGAGCACCGACCTCATGCAAACAGCCCGAGTTGGGTCGCCTCCGAGCTCTCGCCGGGGATCCACGACGGAGGTCGCCCCGTCGACTCCAGCTCGAGGAGCCATCGTTTGAGCGGAAGGCCGCCGCCGAAACCGGTCAAGCGACCGTCGCGGCCGATCACGCGATGGCAGGGGATCACGATCGGCAGCGGGTTGAGCCCGTTGGCGTGGCCCACCGCGCGGGCCGCCCCGGGCGGCAGCCCGAGAAACCGCGCTTGCTCGCCGTAGCTCCACGTACGCCCTCGCGGGATCGCGAGCAACGCTTCCCACACGCGGCGCTGGAAGGGTGTGCCCAGCGGACGCAGGGGCAGATCGAATGCCTTCAGCGAGCCCTCGAGGTAGGCCCGAAGCTGGCGACGGGCCTCGGTGTGGGCGCGGCGTTCGACCACCAGCCGCGCGCCGTGGCGCGCTGCGTGTCGCACCAGGCCGGGCAGATCTCCGAGCCGTCCTCCGGGCGAACACACGCCGCCCAGGCCCACGTACACCAACGCATCGTCGGCATCGGTCGCGAGGGTGAGCGGCACGGCCGGATGGAAGAGTCGATCGACGTTCCAGACCTCCGTTTCGCTCGACGACATGGTGTGTTTGTACCAGGGTCGGTGACCTCGCGTCGCCGCTTTCGACCCTGCTCGTGTGGCGCTTGCACGCGAGCACGCGGCGCGTCGACCGCGAGCGCGAGAATGGTTCGAGCCGGACGCCCGACGCCCGGGTTCGGCGGAATTTGACGGGCCCGGACCGCGGCGACCAAGATGGACGCGGTGTCTGCTTCGCGAAAGCCCGGCGGTGTGCCGCAGCTTCTGCGATGGCTGGCTCTGGGTTCGGCGCTGACGTG